>CAZZHO010000001.1:0-13367 GCA_964653795.1 uncultured Roseivirgaceae bacterium
ATCAACTCGATGATTTTTCTTATCAATCATTTGGCCTGGAGGGAGCGGACATTCATGCTGCCAACCTCACAGTCGAAGACGGCTATAATGTATTTGACTATGTGGGATCAACCACGATCCGCGGCCTAAAACTCAGATTGCCAGGCTATCACAACGTATCCAATGCCATTGCGGCAATTACCGTCGCCTTGTCACAAGGACTTTCTCCAGATATGATCAAGTCGCAAATGGAAAGCTATGCCGGCGTGAAGAGGAGGTTTGAATACCATTTAAAGACAGATCGAATTGTTTATATCGATGACTATGCACACCACCCTTCTGAGATAAAAGCATTGATCAGTTCGGTTAGGTTCCTGTACCCTGGACGAAAAGTAACGGCAGTGTTTCAACCGCACTTATTTTCCAGGACAAGAGACTTTCAGAAAGGATTTAGTGAGGAGTTGTCACAGGCTGATGAACTGTTAATGTTGCCCATTTATCCTGCACGGGAGGAGCCGATTCCTGGGGTAACCTCTGAGATGATTTTAGAAGAAGTATCCACCAACAAGCGATTGGTGCAAAAAGATGAATTTCCATCGATATTGGATGAGCTGGAGCCAGATGTATTGCTCACCGTAGGAGCAGGGGATATTGATAGGTTGGTGCCTGAGATTGCGAACCATTTAAAGCATAAAAGAAGGTGTTGAAGCGTAGTGTAAAGAACATATTCATAGTAGGAGGGAGCGCGTTGATGCTTTTGATCTTGATTGGATTCACCAGTTCGAAAAATGCTGGAAGGGCCATTCATGACGTGATCATAGATATTGAGCAGAAGGATGGTAACTTCTTCGTCGACAAGCCCGAAGTATTGAGTTTGCTCAATGCTCAGAATACTGACTATGTCCTGGGATTACCAATCGGAGAAGTAGACCTCAAGCTACTGGAAAGAAGACTGGAGGAGCACTCGTTCGTGGAAGAAGCGCAAGTGGCTTACGACCTGCGAGGTAATCTATTGGTAGATATTGATCAGTCTAAACCCATTGCCAGGATTTACGATCCAAGAGGCCCTGATAACTACATCAATTTTAATGGTAAACTGCTTCCTTTCAATTCTAAACACACAGCCAGGGTGCCGCTTTTAGAGCTGGACAAAAAAGTGAGCTGGGAAGAGAATTTGAATGAAACAGAGGAAGGAGCTAGGCTTTTCGAATTGCTGAATTACATCGAAGCAGACGAGTTCTGGAAGGCCCAGATTGCTCATTTGATTCTGAAGAAAAATGGAGATATTGAAATGATACCGCAAGTGACCAAACAGAAAATCGTGTTTGGTACACCTGAAGATATAGAGGATAAATTCCGCCGATTGGAAGTATTCTACAAAGACATTTTACCCAATAAAGGGTGGAACACTTACGCCGTTGTAAACTTGAAATTTAAAGATCAAATCGTCTGCAAATAACAGATAGACTAAAGGAGAAAAATGAAATGAGCGTAAAATATTTAGGAGAAAAGTTGAATCAAACGCGAGTAAATATTTTACACGAATTCCATGTCACCGTTGAAAAAGAAAATTAAGACATGAAAGAGGATAATATCATCGTTGGGCTGGATATCGGAACTACCAAGATTTGTGCTATCGCTGGTAGGAAAAACGAATTCGGCAAATTAGAAATTCTGGGTATGGGCAAGGCCGTTTCGGATGGAGTGATCCGTGGCATTGTTACTAATATTGATAAGACTGTACACGCCATTGAAAAAGCAGTCTCCCAGGCATGTGAACAAGCCAATTTGGACATTCGGGTAGTGAATGTGGGCATTGCGGGGCAGCACATCAAGAGTGCTGTTCACCACGGCTCTATCACTCGTGAATCCAATGATGAGATCACTGTGGAGGATGTCAATAGGCTATCCAATGATATGTACCGTATCGTTATCCCTCCGGGCAGTGAAATTATTCACGTCATGCCACAAGACTATATCGTGGATTATGAAGACGGGATCCGTGACCCTGTTGGGATGTCAGGCGTGAAGCTTGAAGCGGACTTCCATATTATCACAGCACAAACAAACGCGATCAACAACATCAATAGATGTATCAAAAGAGCGGGACTGGAGATTGACAACTTAATCCTCGAGCCATTAGCCTCCAGCCTAGCCGTATTGAGCGAAGAAGAGAAAGAAGCAGGTGTTTGCCTGGTAGACATAGGAGGTGGTACTACCGATATCGCCATTTTCTATGACAATATCATCCGACACACAGCAGTCATTCCTTTTGGTGGCAACATCATCACATCTGACATCAAGCAAGGATGCCGCGTGATGGAGCACCAGGCGGAGCAGTTGAAAACGAAGTTTGGCAGGGCCATTGCTGAAGAGGCCAGCCCCAACGAGATCGTTTCTATCCCTGGACTAAGAAACAGACCAGCGAAGGAGATTTCTGTGAAAAACCTCGCGCACGTGATAGAGGCGAGAATGGAAGAGATCATCGAGATGGTGCATACAGAAATCATTACTTCTGGCTACCACAAAAAACTGGCTGCAGGTATTGTAGTGACAGGTGGTGGTTCGCAGTTGACTAATCTGGGTCAGCTGTTCGAATACATGACTGGCCTGGATGCACGTATTGGCTATCCTAATGAGCATTTAGGTAAGAGCAAGGTGGAAGCCGTGAAGAGCCCGATGTACGCTACATCAGTAGGATTGGTGCTTTCAGGATTCAAAGCATTGGATTTCAGAGAAATGCAATACATGGAGCGTGAAGAAGGAAAAGATTCCGGTGCACGCAGAAGAAGAGAAAGAACCGATGGTAGCTTTTTTCAGAACATTCTGGAGAAAACCAAAGGACTTTTAATTGATGATATCGACGAAAAACAAGACTATTAATATGACCATGAATCTTGAAGTGCAATTCCTGATTCAGACATTTAAATAATAAAATCATGGCAGAAGGTACATACGCATTTGACATGCCTACACATCACAAGTCCATCATCAAGGTGATGGGAGTAGGCGGAGGAGGAAGCAACGCTGTAAATCACATGTTCAACCTGGGTATCCGGGATGTGGAATTTGTGGTTTGTAATACGGATAGCCAGGCTTTAGAGAGCAGCCCGGTGGCCAACAAACTACAAATAGGGATCAACCTCACCAGTGGTCTGGGAGCGGGCGCCAACCCTGAAAAAGGTCGCAATGCCGCCATAGAGAGCAAGGAGGACATTCGAGAGTTGCTGTCAGAAGACACCAAGATGCTTTTCATCACTGCAGGAATGGGTGGTGGTACTGGCACAGGTGCGGCACCGGTGATCGCAGAAATAGCCAAGGAGATGGACATACTCACTGTAGGCATTGTGACTGCTCCCTTCGGTTTTGAAGGAAGAAAGAAAATGAACCAGGCCAATGAAGGTATCAACCAACTCAAGGAGCATTGCGATACCGTACTGGTTGTGCTCAATGATAAGATCAAATCCATTTTTGGTAACCTGGCGATCAGTGAGGCTTTTGCACAAGCCGATAACGTATTGACTACTGCAGCCAAGGGGATCGCTGAAATCATCACGGTTCCTGGCTATGTAAACGTCGATTTTGAGGATGTGAAAACGGTGATGAAAGATGCCGGAGCAGCTGTCATGGGCTCTGCGCATACTTCAGGAGACAATCGTGCAAGAAGAGCGGCTGAGATGGCACTCAACTCACCACTGCTTAATAATCAGGACATCCACGGTGCCCAGAAAATATTATTGTCCATCATGTCGGGCGAGGGTGCCGAACTTCAAATGGACGAGTTGTCAGATATTACAGACTTCATTCAGGAGTTTGCGGGTGATGAAGCTGATGTGATCTTCGGTCATGGTGTAGATGCAAACCTGGGTGACGAGATTGGTGTGACGGTCATTGCCACAGGCTTTGCCAGCGCTGATGAGATGCAGCTTAGGGTGAAAAAGGCACCTACACCTAACACGATGGAGCTGCTCAAAGCAGAGATCCAGCAGGAGGTGGAGTTTGAGGACCAGGAAGAGGAAGAAGAGCGCAAGCGTATTTTCGACCTGGAGTCTTCCAGACAGATCAATCAGATCAGCCTCTTTGAAAACACAAGACGACAGCCACCTCAGGAAGAGGACGAGACTCCTCGCAGGGAGTTTCAGTTTGACTTTGGGTCGTTTGACCAGGAGGAGAAGGAAGAGCCAGAAGCCTTTGAGATCGAAAACGACTTCAATGATTATGAGGAAGAAGAGCAGGAAGTGAGCTCTTTCAACTTCGAATTTGAGAAGCCTGAGACCCGATCCATTGATGAAGATGAGGAAGAGGATTTCCTAATTGAGCTCAACCAAAAACAAGAGGAAGAAGACTTCCAGCTGGATGAGCTGCATGAAGGTTCAGCCATTCCTATGTCCAGGAGGGTAGAGCTGATGGAAGCGAGACGCCAGCGTGAGGAAGAGCTGGAAAGTGAGCAGCGAGCTCAGCGTCAGGCGCAGTTCATGTCAACTGAGTCCTTTAAGGAAAAGTGGGACGTGCCAGCTTACGAGCGCAAAAATGTAAAGCTTCGCGATGTACCACACTCTTCGGAGCGCAATATTTCGAAGTTCAACTTGACGGATGACAATCAGATCCTGGGGAACAACAAGTTCCTCCATGATAATGTAGATTAACACCTGCACCGTCATTGCGCGGAACGACAGTGACGAAGCAATCTTTTATAAATACTCTAGGAGCGGGCAGCCGATGTTTCGCTCTTTTTTTTGTTGGCGCCAGGCCGCTTATGCTCTCCGCATTGGCAACTGAGCAACTCACAATCGGGCTTATTTGCGAGGAACTTCCTTCGTTACAGAACCAGTTTATGGTATCTTTCATTAAATGGAAAGAGATACTTATTTTCATATTCATCGAATAGATGAAAATAGTTTAGAAAATGATCCTTTTCTGAGTGGTGATTCGGTTTCAATTGATGACCAATTTGATAATTTCTACTTTAATAATCAGATCAGCCCATTTGGATATGCGACTTTAGAGATGAATCAAATGGCGCAATTGCATCGTAAATCCATTTTCGAAATTTATAACGAGTTTGAGATCCAATTTCCACCATTTAATATCCTGAATTATGAATCTCTCACAGTTAAAGAAATTTCTGAGTTTGATGAGATTCATGCAAAGGCGACAAGAGTTTTAGAAGAATCTGGCAGAGCCTTGAGGCATACTCTTAATTTGATTAGGGAGTTGATTTTTGAAGAGGTGCGGTTGAAAAATTTTCCTTTTAGACCTTCAAGAAAGAAGTGTATTTGGCTTTGTGAGGACAAGAATCAGCTTGAAGACTGGTTGCCTAATTTAGGCCTAAAGAAATATCAAATTTTGGAGGTGACTTGTAAAGGGAATATTTTCAAGACCGATTCAAAACACATTGATACTTGGGAATTGAATGTTGATGAATACTATAAGCAGGCAATAGCTTATTGGGATCCTAAGGATTACTACAAATGGCCAGAAATTCTCTTTAGTGGGGAATTGAGGATTTTGAATCGATTTGATAGCATCACGGAAATTAATTTCAATATTTGAAAGCCAAATATTGAATGGCAAAGAAGATACCCTGGTTTGAGATTGTTTTGCCTTTGTTGGAATTATCACCAGTACGCCTTTTCTAATTGATGGATAATGTCGAATCAAGATATATATAGGCTATATCTGGGTACTTGGTATTGACCTTCACCAGATAGTACCTGGAATCATCTATTAAAGAATCTTTTTTGGTCTCGAAATATCGAGTGTAGACTTTTCCCCGAAAACCATAGGTAAAGTGCGCTGATTGAAAAGGGTTTCTTCTTGTTACTGAGATGGATTGTGTCTCTTCATATTTGAAATTCCGAAGAATCGGGTCGTCGAGTAGGATTCTTACATAACTCTGGTCCTCTACGCTGACGTGCGCTTTGAACATTTCCCCAGAAATGTAGGAACCATCCAAACCTCCAGTTGCAAAGTTTCTTTTTTGACCGTCTGGGTATATCAGGTCCCAATGTGAGGAGTTTTTGTTATTAGAAATCAACCTAGCTTCAACAACCAAATATCCATTGTTAAAAAGTTGTCTTTCTTTTTTATCGTACCCAAAATTGCTGAAATACCATATCCAAGCTATGGCGGAGAAGCACAACACAAGAATCACATATTGTAATATTTTCTTCACCGTATTAAAGGTAGCCATTTACCTACCATCCAAGTCATATATGATAATAACATCAGCTCTTCTCTCGTTGGTGTTGTCACCAACAAGCTCCTTATTCTGAAGAGACGGCTTCTGGAAGACCTGTGTTAATTATACTTTAATAAAATTCAATATCAAGTGACTCGAAAGGCATTTGATTTTTATCCGAAGTACCTAATCTTTGATCGCATGAGCCCATCGCAATTGCATTCTATATTTCAAAGACTACTTTTTGCCATGCTGATCCTCATAGGTTTTGAAGGGTATTCACAACCTAATTATGATCAAGGCCTATTTGCAGCAGCTTCTGATCTTTTTACTGCTTCTGAGCAAGAAAATTTGGATCAGCTCCGTCAAGACTGGCTGGCCTTAGGAGATCGCTATGTATTGTTTAGTAATGACAATTTCACCACGCTACGATTGGAGGCGCTGGAAGAAAACATCCGAAAGTAGTAGAGGCAGATTATGAGATTAGAGGTGAGTTTGATGCTTCCAGGTTGGACTGGGTGAAAGACAAAGGCTTTGTCTCCTTTGGTATTCCGGGAAACAACTGGAGTGGACAATCGCTCAATAGTGAACTTGTATATGCCAAAACAGAGAAGTCTTTTTTTATCCATGATAAGGAAGGTAACCAGCTCTTTTCTTTTCCTACCCAAAACATCACAATGGATGAAAAGTAATACAGATTCACTGCCGATTTTGGTTTGATATATGCACCAGAGAATGTGGGTTGTTTTGTATTGACCAGGTACTCATTTGAGAAGGCTTCCATTGATTTTCGAATCTATAATCTGAGAGGGGAGGCGCTCTGTTCCTGGAAGAGAAAAAGGAATGAATTCTATGATGACCAGCCCTTGGTGCTGGATGATACATTGGAGGGTATTCGTCATCATTTTGATATTGATCCGTACATCGAGATAGACCCCTATTTTGGAGGGTATGTGATCAATGACAATACAGGCAATGTGAGAATTGTCTCATTCACAGGGGATAGGTTACTTCACAAAAAACGAAGCCAGCTCGATAAAGTAAGTGGCTGGGGCATTTATGAAATAGTACCGCTCAATGAGAAAAAGCGCACTTCTATCCTTGTCAATTTTCTCGGTACCCAGATCAAAACGAGGTATGATCTAGGTAAGTATTCTTCGAGAAACTACTATACCTATATCAAACGATAGCGGATCAATTGCACTACCTACCTTGTGCCCTCGAAGCTATTTGTGAGACGTCCCACCATGACCTAGACCCCACCACACCTTTTGGCAGTTCTGATTTTAGAATTCTATCCAGGTTTCAAAAACGAATTCAGTCTTCGTCTGAAAAAAGCTGTGAATTCACTCTGAATTTTTTTCAGATTTTTTGAGGTTGGCATAACTAATGAAAGACGAAATGGACATGATCAGCCAACCTAACCTGAAAAGCCAAACGCTTCCAAATAATGTACTGGAACTTGAATCTAGAAGCGAACTGATAAATACAATTCCTGTTAGAGTTCCAGCCATTAGGAACAATGTTTTCTTACTTTTTATATTCATATTTCTTAATTCATTCAATGCTAACACATGCCTATTGCTCATAGGTTATATTCAGAATAATCCTGGCAACAGGTACTCCTGGACAATCTGATCTGCCTGCCTGTGCATATAAGATTGGTTGTAGGCTGTTGACGTGATCACAATCACAAGTTCGCTTTCCGGATATACAAAGACTTTATTTCCTCCATTTCCACTCGCTGCAAAAGTTTCGTAGGAAGTCCCTGCATACTCATGACATTTGTTCCAAAACAGGTAACCATAAGCCAGGCCATCAGGTAGTTCGTAGTATTTCTGAAAGGACTCGTCGACCCAGGATGAAGAAAGGACCTGTTGACCTCCAAACTCTCCCTTGTTAAGATATAGTTGGCCATATTTAGCAAGGTCTAATGAAGTTAGCTGACAAGATCCCGCTGTATTCACTACTCCGGAAGGTGTGTACTGCCACTGGATGGTACTGATCTTCAATGGGTCAAAAAGCCTGGATTTGGCATAGACTTCTAAGCCTCCCGGCACTTGCTTGTCAAGAATATCTCCTAATATCACTACTCCAGCAGTAAAGTACTGCCACCTAAGTTCATCTGGATCGAACTTCTTCATCTGCAAGTTCAAAGCAAACCCGACCCAATCTCTGGTAGGATACATATACTCTTCATTACCAGGAGATGAAGGATCAAAGTCAAAGCCATCAAAACCTGAACTCATAGTAAGCAAACTTCTGAGTGTCACTTGCGCTTTTTCTTTGCTATAGTTCTCAAATTGTTTGAGATCGTAAAACTCACCTAGTTGCTGGTCCAAGGATTGAATATGACCATCTTCAATCGCCATCCCCAACAATGTCGAGGTGAAGGACTTGGTCAAGGAACGTGTATCATGAAGCGTACTAGGAGTTGTGCCGTTGTAGTATTTTTCAACAATTAGTTTTCCTTGCTTCAGCACGATCACGCTCGTGATGTTCTTCAAGGTTTGAGTTTCGATTGTCTTTTGGAGTTTCTTAAGGTATGATTTATCAAAAGCCTTTCTATCTACTTCGAAATCTCCTGATTGATTCTGGGCATTCGAGGCGATGAGGCATAGCAATACCAGGCAATAAATTGCAAGTCTTTTTAGCATGATTTAAAGTGTTAAGATTAGACTTAGTTTTTATGCTTCAACCATTTCATAATGGTGAAGAAGGCAATAAGAATGGAAGATCCTCCGCATAGGAGCATGCTCGCGAGGTAGATAATGGAGCGATTCTCTACTTTCAAAAAGGCACTAAGCGAATATCCAAGAAGCAAGCCTACCGCCAAACCTATGGCTATCATTCCTATCACAAATAAGAGGTAATACTTCTCAGCAGAGTTGAACATGTCTGGGTTGGCTCCTGCTTCGATAAGTGCCATCCGCTCTTTGTTTCTAGTAGTGAAATAGTAATAAGCGATGGCCAATGAGACCAGGTAAAAAGCGACGTAGGATAGAGTAGAACCGAAATCCATATTTATTCTTTTTGTACTAGGAAGACTTTCGATTTTTGGGAGTGGTTACATCTTCTACACTTTTTTTTATTCGTCCAAGGAAATAAATAGTGCCATAGGTACCTATTAGCAATAGGCTCACCCCGGTAAGTGGAATGAGTCCTGACTCAACAGATTCACGAGGTACGTAAGTCATGATATAAACTATCATTGCCAACAGCATGAGAGATATTATCCTGAATACATTTCGATTCAAACTCAATGGCTGTACAATTCTGGCATCTTCAGAAAGTGGTTTTTTGATCAGATCTAGTACCCTGCCTTTTAATTCTTCTGATGGTTTCTTCATAGCAAATCATCTTTTCTGTATTTCAATATTTCTCTCATTTTTCCTCGTGCCCTCATCAATTTTACCTTACATTTCGAAGGATTCCATGCTGTGATTTCTGCGATCTCAGCTATCGATTTTTCTGCTAAATAATAGAGTGTCACGAGCAACTTGTCGCTCTCGGGCAGTTGGTCCAAAGCTTCATCGAGCATCCTTGATCGAATTTGGCGATCTAATGTGCGCTCATCGATTTTGTCAGTTACCTTTTCTTTCTCATTAGTGCTCTTTATCTCATTATCCCTCATCCACTGCTTGGTGTTAGTATTCAGTTTAGTGAGAGCGGTGTTGTACACTATTTTGTACAACCAACTTGAAAACCTGGATTCACCATTATACTGCTGAATAAATCTGTAGACTTTCACAAATGCATCCTGAACTATTTCTTCTGCATCTTCTTGATTTTTGACAATGGGCAAAGCGATGTTCAATGCAAGTGTTTGATACTTTTCAATAACATAACCAAATGACTCTAATTGGCCATTTTGGACTTCTTCAATGCACTTCTTTAGTTTAGGATCGTCCATTCACGAAATGAGGACTTGTAGAAAAGGGATCTGGTTACAAGTAACACTGAATTTTTTTGACCAAGTGTGCTTTATTTCTTTCTATCCTATTTGCTTCATATCCAATGGAACCTTTTTTAGAGGATCACTTTGAATGAGACCATTAAATTGAAAAGATATCCAGATTAGATGGCTTGAAGGCAATTTGACTTTTGCCGCTAGTGCCTAATGAAATTCCTCTTCTCGGATCGATGATGTCATCAACATGTCCTCTTAGGATATCATAGTGCTATAGCACGATCCATAATTTTGTCAAGACTTTCTACTGAGAGTTCATCAGACTAGCCTTTAGGTACCTGGTCAATTAACCATTAAGCATAAAAAAATGAATAGTATCAATTTCAGCGCATTGCTGTTAGTGTCAGTACTTTGGGTCATCATTGTATCATGTAACGACCGTCAGTCGGCAGAGACCAACGCCGAAACTACCCTCGATCCCAACGCCAAATCAGTAATCGA
Source organism: uncultured Roseivirgaceae bacterium (assembly GCA_964653795.1). Classification (GTDB taxonomy): domain Bacteria; phylum Bacteroidota; class Bacteroidia; order Cytophagales; family Cyclobacteriaceae; genus JAWPMT01. The sequence continues at coordinate 10,572 of CAZZHO010000001.1, forward strand.
GCATGGGGAGTATCTGGTGACCATTATGGGTTGTAATGATTGTCATTCTCCGAAGAGAATGGGTCCGAATGGACCAGAGGTTATTCCAGAATTGAGGTTGTCCGGTTTTCCTTCTGACAGGCCCATTATCAAGGTGAAAGACTCCCTGATCAACAAGGGTTTTGCCATGTTCTACCCGGATCTAACAGCAGCTGTTGGGCCTTGGGGGATGTCATTTGCTGGTAACCTGACACCTGACCCGACAGGAATCGGTAACTGGTCGGAAGAGCATTTTAAAACAGCACTGACCAAAGGGAAATTCAAAGGTTTAGACAATGCCCGAGGGCTCTTGCCACCAATGCCAGTGGAGAACTACAAAAACATGAAAGATGAAGATGTCTTGGCGATATTCCAATACCCGAAAAGTATCGAACCCGTGAGAAACATAGTACCAGCACCTATTGCTCCGGATAACATGTAACGCATATCTTGCGTGTGGAATTTTTATTATTTCACTAAATGATCACACTGAAAGAGGCATTAACGGATGATGTTTTTGGCCTAGCTGAGAAATTATTTCAGGAATACGCTGAGAGCCTCGGTGTGGACCTGGAATTCCAAAACTTTAGCGAAGAGCTAAGTAACATCCAAAATCAATACTCCAGACCGAATGGGGTACTCATTCTCGCTATTGAAGCTGGATTCAGGCCAATGGGCTGTTTTGGGGTAAGGCCAATGGAAGGCCCCATTTGTGAGCTGAAGAGAATGTACCTGAGGAAGCAAGCTAGAGGCAAGGGTATTGGGAAGTTGATGTTGAAAAAATCGATCAGCATGGCTAGAGAGCTGGGCTATGAAAAAATGAGACTAGATACTTTGCCTAGCATGCAGAGCGCAATTAAGCTCTATCAATCCATGGGGTTTTATGAAATCGGCCCCTACCGTTATAATCCCATTGAAGGCACAAAGTATTTTGAGATAGAAGTGATGAATCAGCCAAGTGATTAATAGGGTGTTAGTTTAGATTACCATTTCCTTGCTAGTTCAATGTAAACCCTTTTGCCTGTCGTCCCTTTGGATATCCGTCCCATGAAATAACTGAACCTATTCGAGCGTTCATTTTTCATGAACCATTCCAGCCTTATTTCTACGTGCCTTCTATTGTTCTCATTATTTACCTCGCTGCCTGGCTTTTCTCAAGATGTTGGTGTTCGTGGAGGTTTGAATGTAACCAATACGGGTGGCGATTCTGGAAATTTGGGCTGGAAGCCGGACTTTCATGCCGGTGTATTCTTAGCTGATGATTTAACATCAGGCCTTGGTTATTTCGTGACGCTCGCTTATTCAAGGCAGGGGGCTCAATACGATCGGTCCATTGTGAATGACTGGAAGATCAATAACAACTATATCAATTTGTCTGCTTTATTGCGCTATCAGCTTTCAGAAGAATGGAAGGTGCTCGCAGGGCCGCGTGTTGGAATGCTGGTGAATGGCACTATCGATTTTCCTGGTTTTTCAGAAGGGAGTACCACCGAAAGTCTAAGTGCTTTTAATCTATCTGCGGCTTTGGAGGTACAGTATAAAATATTGAAGAAGCTATTCCTATACGCTGGATATGCCCATGGCCTCACCTCCAACGTGGCCAACGATAATTCTAACCCTGGACGGTTCCCGGATCGGGTTTTTCAGCTTGGTGTAGCCGTGAATATTTTGAGTGGAAACTAGCCTGAAAAATTTCCAGGACAAAATGAAGCCAGGTGTGGAGGGTAATAACCATTGCGCCTATACGTTTGTCCATTAAATTCGAGTATTCCCTCATGAGAAGTATTTATTCGTCTTTCATAATTTCAATCCTTGTCGTGGCCGGGAGTTCTTGCGAGGGAGATGGTTTCGGTGGGGAGGTAGAGGTGCCCGACTTCAATTTTACTCAGACGGCTACTTTCGAAACCAGTCTATCTGCATACTCGATTTTTGAAGGTACGCCTGCTGATTTGAATCCTTCGCAAGGATTTGAGCTATTGGAACTTAGTTCTGCTCTTTTTACCGATTATGCCCATAAACAGAGATTGGTGAAGGTGCCAGAGGGTACTAACATTACCAAATCGAGTGATGGTTCTCTAAACTTTCCGGATGGGACAATCCTGACTAAAACATTCTTCTACTACGATGATGAGCGAGATACGAGTCTCGGAAAGCGCATCATTGAAACTAGATTGGAAATCAAAGAAAGCGGTACCTGGAACATTGCTACTTACTTATGGAATGGTGCTCAAACGGAAGCAACGCTAGCACTAGATGGTCTGGATACAGAGGTGTCCTGGACCAACGAGCAAGGTGTAATTCGTTCAACACTTTATCATGTCCCTTCGCAGAATGAATGCATGACCTGTCATCAGTCTAATGAGCAAATCTTTCCTTTAGGGCCGAGCCTTTTGAATTTGAATAGAAGCGTGACCAGAAATGGTGCTGAACTAAATCAAATCGAGCATTTGAAATCGGTTGACGTTTTTGATGATTTTTCTTTGGGCCTACTTCCTCAAATGGTCGATTACCAAGATGTAACTGCTAGCCTATCATCAAGAGGACGTGCTTATTTAGCCATGAACTGTGCGCACTGTCACAATCCGAGTGGTTGGGATGAACCAGCTAACGAGGGCTTTGATTTTAGATATGAAACATCTTTCCAGAATACTGGAATTTTTGCTGAAAGGAATGAAATATCACAAAACGTAAGTAGCGGCGAAATGCCCTTCATTGGCACCACGGTATTGGACGAGGAGGGTGTGGCACTCTTGGTTGAGTACCTGGAAAGTCTTTAAT
>CAZZHO010000001.1:13467-87659 GCA_964653795.1 uncultured Roseivirgaceae bacterium
GGGTGGGGAGATTTGGGTGTCAATGGCAACCAACAATTACAAACGCCCAATATCGACAAGCTGGCAAGAGATGGTGTACAATTCAGCAGATTCTATGTAAGCCCGGTTTGTTCACCTACAAGAGCGGAAATACTAACGGGCCGGTATCATCCAAGAGGAGGTGTCTACTCCACCTCGCAAGGAGGTGAAAGACTGGATCTGGATGAAAAGACAATCGCCGATGTTTTTAAAAGCAATGGCTATGAAACAGGTGCTTTTGGAAAGTGGCACAATGGGTCCCAAGGGCCTTTTCACCCTAATAGTAGAGGGTTTGACGAGTTCTACGGTTTTTGCTCCGGTCACTGGGGTAATTACTTCAGTCCTATGCTCGAAAGGAATACGGAAGTAGTAAAAGGTGATGGCTTCATCATCGACGATTTAACGAGCAAGGCGCTGCAGTTTATGGAGCAAAACCAGACGGCTTCTTTTTTCACCTATCTAGCTTACAATACGCCGCATAGCCCCATGCAAGTCCCAGATAAGTGGTGGGATAAATACAAAGACCTGGAAATGGACAGCACTCATCGCTACAGTTCAAAGGAGAAGGTAGAAAAAACGAAGGCAGCGTTGGCTCTATGCGAAAACATCGACCATAATGTGGGTAGGATTGTCAATAAACTGGATAGCCTCAGACTGCTGGACAATACCATTATTATCTACATGTCGGATAATGGGCCCAATGGCTGGCGATGGAACGATGGCCTAAAAGGAATAAAAGGTCATACGGACGAAGGCGGGGTACGATCACCCTTTATCATGCATTGGAAAGGACAGTTGACTCCAAGAAAAACAGAGCAGGTAGCCAGTGCGATTGACATATTACCCACCTTGACGGATTTGGCTGATATTCAGAATGGAGCTGGTAAGCCCCTGGATGGGATTAGTCTAAAACCAATACTTAATGGTTTGGATGATCTGCTTGAGGTTCGTAGTGTTTTCAGTCATTGGAATGGTAAGGTGAGCGTTAGGAATCAACGGTATATGATGGACGATGCCAACAATCTATTTGACTTGCTGGAAGATCCTGGACAGATGCAGCCAATCGATGACGCCACTAATTCTGTTCGTGCAGCATTACTTTCTGCGAAGCAAGAATGGATGAACACAGTATTGCAAGAGCTCGATAGAGAGAGGGAAGAGGTGTTTCCTGTTGGGTATGAGGGGAGCAGATATACCCAATTGCCAGCACGGGATGGTGTGCCACATGGCGATATTGTAAGGTCCAATCGATGGCCTAATTCATCATTTTTTACCAATTGGAAGGCTGAGACTGATAGCATTACCTGGAATTGTGATATTCTGAATGAAGGCAATTATCAAGCGACCGTTTATTACACCTGTAAAGATCTTGCCGTTGGCGGCGTACTGGCCTTAAGGCAAGGTGAGAATGAAGTTCAAACAACCATAACAGAATCCCATGACCCTCCTTTTATTGGAGTAGAGTTTGACCGGTTTAAAAGAGAGGAGTCATTCGAAAAGGAATTCAAGGCTTTGAATATCGGAAGTTTGAAGCTGGAAAAAGGCCTTCATCCTCTGAGTTTAACCGCTTCACAAATCAAAGAGGAGCAATTCATTGATGTTCGACTCCTTGTTTTAGAGCGTATCAATTAGAGGTCTTACGATTCTGGTAGATTTCGTAGCTGAGTAGTATCTGACACTACCCAAATCTAAAAAGAATGTAAGCAGTGACATAGGGCTGTCAGTGACCTTCATGATCTTAGGGCCATATTCACTGGGAATAAGATTCATTACTAAAGAAATGGAAGAATGAGTATTTTGGAGAAACTGGCATCATCGCTTAATAGAAGAGACGAATTACCCAATCAAGCACTTGCCCAGGAGATAGTACAGAAAGAAGACGTAGAAGCTATCCAAGAGTTGGTTACGAATCTATCCAATAAGAAGGCTATTCAAAATGACTGCATAAAAGTGCTCTACGAAATTGGAAGTCAGAAGCCGGCGCTAATTACCAATTACCTTGACGAATTTGTAAAACACCTGAGTAGCCGAAATAATAGACTTCAATGGGGAGCTATGATGGCGCTTAATGCTATTGCCAATGAGCGACCTGGAGAAGTCCATGCTATGCTACCAACCATACTCAGTGCATCGGATGGAGGATCAGTCATTACTAAAGACCATGCTGTAAATATTTTGATTAAGCTCTGTAGTATCGAGGGTTACGCCGATAATGCTTTCTCATTGTTGACTGAACAGCTTTTGAAAAGCCCAGTTAATCAACTTCCAATGTATGCTGAGCGAGCGTTGACGATAGTCAATAAGGATCGAAGGGGCCTTTTTGTTGATACACTCGGCTCAAGGCTAGGGGACATAGGGGCAGAGTCAAAAAGAAAGCGAGTGGAACAGGTGAAAAGGAAGGCTAATAAGTTGGTTTGATATGATTTTTCGGAGAAGACATTTTTCTAGCTCATCATAATAGTCTGTAAAGATGAATGTAGTATCCAGGAAATCTGAGGTTAAGGAATATCTGGCTCGTTGTATTTCTGCTTACCATCAAGGTGGGGTATCAGCCTGTGTACAGGAATTACACGATCAAGTTCTTACCAGAAAAGTAAAATTCCCGCTTTTAGAATATTGTGCTTTTGAGTTAGCACAGGCAATGAAAGTAAGCGAGCAAATCGTATTCTGCGACAAGGTACAGGCTTTAAAGACGGAAGGAGGGAATGTAATCATCGGGATTATACTTCAAACGAGGTTAGTTCATCACTTCCAGGAATCCATTGATAAAACAACAGAGTACGTTTCCAAAGCTGACATCTGGTACATATGCGATATCATTGGTGAAAGGGTGTATGGGTATAGCTTGCTGCATTACCCCGAGAAATGTATTCCAGAGATCAAGAAGCTCTCCAAACATCCAAAGAATTGGGTTGTGCGGTCGCTAGGTGCCGGAATACATTTCGCTATAAAGAAGGGGTTGGATAAGCAGAACGTGAACACCTTGTTTTCTATTCTGCTGAGTCAGGCCAGTTCAAAAGATAAAGAGATACGACAAGGAATTGGTTGGGCGGCCAAGACTACCGCCAGGTTCCACCCTGAGATTATTGAAAAGCATCATGTTGATATCCATGATCAACAAAAAGTAGCCAATTGGTTTAGGAGGAAAATCGCTATTGGCCTGGAAAGACATCAATATGCCCAGGGAAATTGAGGTAAAATCCGTACTCAACAAGTCTAAGAGGCGGGACCCGTGGTTTCTGGATGACTATACCTTTAATCCTTATAGCAGCTGCTCATTTAACTGTCTCTATTGCTACATCAGAGGGAGCAAGTACGGCTTCAACTTAGAGCAAAGTTTGTCGGTCAAAACAAATGCCGTTGACCTATTGGAGAAGCAATTGGCCAACAGGGCTAAAAAGGGCCAATATGGTATCATAGTACTTTCTTCAGCGACGGATCCATATCTCCAGATTGAGAGGAAATATGAAATAACGAGGCAAGCCCTGGAAGTAATTCATAAATACAGGTTTCCTGTTCATATTATCACAAAGTCGGATATAATAGTGCGTGACTTTGACCTGTTGAAACAGATAGAGCGAGATGCCATACTTCCGGCTGATTTGCCCCAATTGAAACAAGGAGTGATTATCAGCTTCTCATTCTCTACGATTCAAGATAAAGTCGGGAAGGTGTTTGAACCTGGTGCTACTTTACCCTCAAAAAGGGTTGAGACACTTCAAGGTGCTATCAGTCATGGATTTCTATCAGGCGTGAGCTTGATGCCGCTGATACCCTACATTTCTGATACATCTGAACAGTTACATCAGTCTTTTTCATTGTTCAAAAACATCGGTGTTGATTATATCTTACCGGCTACCATTACCCTATATGGTGATGGTAAAGCGGATAGCAAAACGTTGATGATCAATGCTATCCGCAAGCACTATCCCGAGCTGGTAGGGAAATATCAGAAGTTCTTCATGTCAAGCACTGAAATGCCTGGATATTATCAAAGGGCTTTTCGCAAGAAGATGCAGCAGCTTTCAGCCGAATATGGTCTTTGTATGGATATTCTGGAAGCTTCCAGTAGGAAGAAATAAAAAAGGCTGCCAATCTCACGGATTAGCAGCCCTCATTTTCATTTTTCTATTCGATTTCGATCCTATTCTTCTATCTCAACCCTTCTCCTTCAATCCAGGGGGCTCCAGCCGCTTTAAGCGCTGTACGAAGATTTGGTAAGGTCTCCTCACTCATGGTCTTTAGTTCGGCCTTGACTTCACTCAGTTGCTTGACAGCCCTTTCAAAAGCCGCCAGGTGGTTTCCGGTAGGGCCATAAGTACTGCTGACTAGGGAAACAATTCCCACGAATTGCCCATCGCCAGGAGATGGAGGGTTGCGCTCACCTATTTCATTTCGAGCTTTGCTACCATTCATGGTACGGTCAATTGCCATCAAAGCATTTCTTGCCTCTTCTATTGACTTAGCCAGGTCAGTGGTAGGCTGAGTGGCGCTGTTCAAGGCCCTGCCCATAGCATCCACTAATGACTGACTTTTGGACAACACCGTTCTGACAGAAGTCAACTCTTGTTGGAATGATACGAACCGCTCTCTGAAGGCGTTGATTTCGGAGTAGTTCTTGGCCGGAAGAGCACCATCTCTCAGCTTGATCACTTCAAACTCTTGAGGTTCAGACAATTCTGTCCAAACGCCATCGATCACTTTTGACAGAGTCATGGTGTAGGTGCCAGGTGTAGCTTTAACTCCACCTCCAAAGAAGAACCCGCCTCCTTTTTCAGCTTTTAGCTTTTCACCACTTCTTTTGGCATAAGTCAGATCCCAAGCTACTCTGTTGAACCCTTTTGTATTGGTACCTGTCACGTGCTTCACGACGTTCCCAGCGGCATCGCGAATGGTTAGAATCACCATGGGCTTGTTCTGAGAAAGCTCCTTGTCCAGTGCATCCCATCCTGAAAAAGGAACATTGGATTTATTCTTGTTCAGGTCTTTTTCTGACTCTTTTCTGCTATCTGCAAGCGATTTGTATTTATCCTTTAAGAAGTAGGTAAATACTGCTCCGAAAGGAGGATTCTTCGCCTGGTAATCAGCATTTCCCTGTCCGTAGATTTCAGGGCGAGGCACATACCAATGGGCTGGTTTTGTACTGAAAACGGTAGCCTCAGCATTCTGCATGGAATTGTCCCAATCTCTGAGAGGGGAGATGTCATCCAGGATGTAGAAACCTCGACCGAAGGATGCTCCTACCAGGTCATTTTCTCTTCTCTGGATCGTGATGTCCCTAAATGAGATCGTAGGTAGTCCACCCGTCAGTTCAATCCATTTGCTCCCTCCACTATTGGAGAAGTAAACTCCAAACTCAGTGGCCAAAAACAACAGATCCTTTTTTACGTGATCCTGTACTATTCTCCAGGTGAGCAACCTGTCAGGTAGGTCGCCATTGATAATGTTCCATGAATTCCCTTTGTCCGTACTTTTCAGGACATAAGGCTTGTAGTCTCCATACTTGTGATTGTCCAATATCAGGTAAACTGTATTGGCATCATGCAAGTCGGCACGAACATCATTCACAAAAGGAGTGGATGGAATTCCTTTGATACTGCCTAGCTCAATTTTTCTCCAGTTTTCACCTCCATCTTCCGTGACCTGAAGGATACCATCGTCAGTACCCGCATATATCAATCCTTCTTGTAATGGTGATTCAGCCAGAGAGGTAATGGTGTTGTAATTGGACATGGCCAGCACGTCCCAGGCATTGTCGTAGCTTTGGGTTCTTCCCATGATCGGTAATGCTAATCGCTCCTCGTTTCGGGTTAAATCACCCGAGATAGCTGTCCAGTCATCACCTCTATTTTCTGATTTCCAAACTCTGTAGGAAGCAAAGTATAATCTGGTAGGATTGTGTGGACTCACTAAGATTGGAGCATCCCAATTGAATCTCTCATGTGGGTCTCCAGCTTTTGGTTGAGGTTGAATGAATACCGTTTCTCCAGTGGTTTGATCGATTCTCCACAACCATCCTTGCTGAAATTCGCCATAAGTGATGTCGGGGTTACCTGGCTCCACAGCACTTTGATGGCCATCAGCCGATAAAGTGATCCACCAATCAGCATTACGAATTCCGGCGGCATTGGCAGTTCTAGAAGGCCCGCCGTGGCTACCATTGTCCTGCGTACCACCATAAACATTGTAAAAAGGAGCAGTATCGTCTACCGCCACTTTGTAGTACTGCACTACAGGGAGGTTAGAGATGTATTTCCATGTTTTGGTAAGGTCAAATGACTCATACAAACCACCGTCAGTACCAAATAACACATAATTGGGGTCTGATTTTTTGAAAGCCATGGCATGTGAGTCAACGTGCTTCTTTTTCTCATTCATGGCGGTAAAGGTCTTGCCATGATTATCGGAGACCATCACGGTGTTATTCATCAGGTACAACCTTCCTTCCTGATGTGGTGAGGCATAGAGTTCCTGATAATAGTGAGGTCCTGTTCCTCCTGATATTTGATCCGACATTTTAGTCCAGGTCGCACCCTGGTTGGTCGTCATGTAAGTTCCTCCTTTTCGTCTTAGCTCTTCTATTACCGCATAGACTTGATCAGGGTTAAAAGGAGAAATGGCCAGGCCAATTTTACCCATGGCAGTTTTAGGTAACCCTGAAGTAAGTTTTGTCCAGGTCTCCCCACCATCTGTACTCTTGTGAATACCAGAACCAGCTCCGCCACCCATCAAAGCAGCTACTGTTCTATGTCTTTCCCAGGTGGCAGCATACAGAATATTCGGATCCCGTGGGTCGATCGCAATATCCGTTGCACCTACCCATTCACTATCTCCAAGTGTTTTCTTCCAAGACTCACCGCCATCTGTAGACTTATAGAGACCTCTTTCACCTCCTTTGCTCCAAAGTGGTCCTTGCGCTGCGACCCACAATACATTGGAGTTAGTAGGGTGAACAATTATTTTAGAAAGGTGCTCGGAGGCTTTGAGTCCTTTGTTCTTCCAGGACTTGCCTCCATCATAACTCACGTAAATACCGTCGCCAAATCCTGTGTGTCGGCCGCCCACATTTTCTCCTGTTCCTACCCAAATGGTTTCTGCATTATTGGGATCGATGGTAATACAGCCAATGGAGTAGCTGTCCTGGCCATCAAAAATGGGCGTCCAGGTAGTGCCTGAATTGACTGTTTTCCAGACTCCTCCGGAGCCAACAGCTACATACCAGACATTTTCATTGTCCGGATGCATGGCAATATCGGCTATGCGTCCTGAGGTCAGTGCAGGGCCGATACTTCTAAATTTCAGCCCCGCGAAAGTCTTTGAATCTACTTCCTGGGCTAATGTGCCTAGCGCTATGAAACAAAAGGATAGCGCTAATGAGAAAATGCGAATCATGATCAAATTGGTTTAGCCGCCCAATGTAGAAATAGCGAGATAAATGTCAAAAGGAAATGTGATCAGCGACAGTAGAGCATACGAGAGGTTAATTCGGAAGGAATCATCAGGATACTTCTGATAGAAAGAATACTCAAATCAAGAATTGAGTAGATTTCAAAGTAGAAAAGCATCTACTTGGCAACAAAAAGCGCAATGTTAAGAAGTCTCTTTTTATTGGTGTCCCTGTTTGTATGTACCGTCGCTACTCATGGGCAATTGATAAGAAAAAAAGAAGCCAATGCTATCGATGAACTGCTGGCAAACCTTTCGTCACAACATAAGTCGGGCAACTATCTGATCAAAGATGTAAATGTGTTGACAATGGTAGATTCCATCATCTTGGAAGGGCAAGATGTGTTAGTGTCTGAAGGAGTCATTCAGGCAATTGGCAAGCGGTTAAACCCCTCGATATCACATGAAGTGATAGACGGTTCACAACAATATTTGATGCCGGGGTTGACAGATATGCACGTTCATTTATTTCACAATCACCCCTTGAAAAATACCTGGGGATTGCTCATGTTGCTCAATGGGATCACCTCCGTGAGGGATATGGCAGGTGAGCCAGAAAAGCTCCTTTTGCGCGATCAGATTAGTAGAAATGAAGTGCTGTTTCCTACCATTTATCAGGCGGGGCCGCTTGTCAATGGCAAAGACAATCAATTTGGTGTACTAGCTACCACTCCAGGGGAGGGCCGAAAGCTCGTTCGAGAACATAAGAAGATGGGCTACGATTTTATCAAGGTTTATGATGATCTGAACCTGGATACCTACCAGGCAATAGCAGATGAAGCCATTAAAGAGGAGATTCAGGTAGTAGGACATATACCCTTTGATGTCCCATTGCAAGAGGCTTTGAAGTATCAATCTTCTATTGAGCACCTTACCGGTTATAAAGATTGGCGAGATAGGGTAGAGGCTTACCAAAGCGTCGAGGATGACTATCCACAGCAAACCACTTACTCCGAAGCCTGGAATTGTCCAACTTACTATAATTTGATGATGAATTGGGGTGGAATGGAAGAGGCGAAAAAGATATTAACTGATCTAAATCCTTTTATCCCAAATCGACTTCTTGCGAAATGGGAATCAATGTTGAACCAAAACGTTGAAGCCAAGCAGCGAATGGTTACCCAATTTGGTGTCGCCAATAGGCAAGTTTTTACTAAAATCGTTCTTGGTCTATATGAAAGCAAGGCTAAACTAATTGCCGGAACCGATGCAGGTAGCCTACCATTAATGGTTCCAGGGTTTGCTCTCCACAAAGAACTTGCGCTTCTTCATGAAGCTGGAATTCCCGTTTATGATGTGCTGAAGATGACAACCATCAATGCAGCGCTTGCGATAGAAAAGGAAACTGCGTTTGGTACCCTTGAGGTGGGTAAAAGAGCTGATCTGCTGCTTTTGGAATCTAACCCTCTTGTGTCATTAGAAAATCTCCAGAAAAGAAGCGGCCTGATGATGAGAGGTATATGGCTCTCTAAAAATGAACTGGAAAGGATTGAACAAGAAATAAAGGGAGTTTTCGGGAAGTAGCGAGTTATCCGTTTTCTGTATTTGTCTCTGCTCCACTTCAATTGTGCTCAGCCTCAGAGGACAGGATAAGTAGTTTGATCATAAATTTCATCTTCTTTTCCAAGCCAGACCTTTAACTATTGCCTAAGTCTTGTGGTTCTAATAGTAGTATCAATCACGATTGCAGATGGATAAAATAGTGATTGCCGGAGGGACCGGTTTTATAGGTTTAAGTTTGGCCGAACACCTTTCAAAAAATGGGTTTCAACCTATCCTAATAGCAAGGAATCATGTTGAATCAGGTTTTCCGTTTGTCTCTTGGGATGGGCATTCTTTGGGTGAGTGGGTAGAGGTTTTGGATGGAGCCAAAGCTGTCGTGAACCTTGCTGGAAGGACGGTTGATTGCGTTAAGACTCCAGATAATTGTGATTTGATTTTAAGGTCTAGAGTGGACTCCACGAAAGTGTTAGGGAAGGCATTTCAGTCTGTTTCTAATCCTCCCAAAGTTTGGATACAGATGTCAACAGCCCACATTTATGGCGACCCTCCGAAACAAAGATGTACCGAGTCCTCAAGTTTTGGGTTCGGACTTGCTCCTTTCGTTGGTCAAGCTTGGGAAAAGGCTTTTCTAGAGTCTATTCCTAATGGTGTGAGAGGTGTTCGACTTAGAACCAGCTTTGTGATTGGGAAAAATGGAGGGGCTTTGGGTAGCTTGAAGAATATTGTGAGGTTAGGCTTAGGGGGTAAGGTTGGTCATGGAAATCAGGGACTTAGTTGGATTCATGAGTATGACATGAATGAACTGATCTTGCAGTCAATAATTAACGATAGGTTCAATGACTACTATATAGCAAGTTCACCTAACCCTGTATCCAATAAGGTATTTATGCAGGCATTGAGAAAGGCAATGAAGATGCCTATTGGCCTTCCAGCACCCGAATGGATGGTAAGGCTTGGAGCAAGACTCATTTTCAAAACTGATCCAGAACTGGCTTTGTATGGGAGATATGTGAGATCTGAGCGACTTGATGGTTTAGGGTTCTCATTCAAATTCCCTCAATTGGAGGCTGCATTGAAGGATTTGATTGATTAGAACTTTCATGATCATTTACCTGCGCCGATGATAGATGATCTTGAAAAGTCTGGGAGGAGGATAATCGTAATGGGGTTTCTATTGGCTGCATTACCTTTTCTACATCAATTTGGTTATTTAGTTCTATTCGTGGGGATTTCAGTTCATTGCTCGTCTGATGAAACAATATGGTCAAAATTGAAATGGATTATAGTTCCAATTCTCTTATTAACAGCGTTGTATCTATTTCAAAACAGATAATTAAAACCCAACACGATTATTACTTCACTTCCAATGGTGCACTCTTGAGAATACTACGTCCGTCAGAAGTAATACCTTCTATGTAGATTGTGTAATCCGATTTTTCATCTGAAGTATAAAACTCGAAAGAACCTTTCCCTTTTTTGATTTCTACCGAGGGATTCCAATAAAGTGTACTTCGATAATCCGGTTTGATCTTTTCTTCATCTGTCATCTCCTCATATTGAGGTACATAAAATGTTCTGCTTGGATAGTAGCCAGTCATCTGAAAGCTCAGAAACCCGACAGGATCTGGTGTAGTAGTTGCCAGGCTCATGTCTTCTTTTAGGTAGATAGCTACCACGCCATTGCCACGAGCTCCATAGAGCGTAGCGGCAGCTCCTCTTAATACATCTACAAATTCCACTCGTTCTGGGTTGATACCAGCCACAAAGGCTGGTGATGCTGGAGCTCCGTCCACTAGCACCAGAGCCGCGTTGTTGCCTAGTATCGTACTAAAACCGCGAATGATAATTTGATAGGGACCTGGGTTCAGGCCGCGTACCTCTACTCCTGGGGCTTTTCCTCTGAGTAGTTCATAGATGTTGGTGTATCCTCTTGTTCCAGGTAGGGAGTCCAATACAATTCGGCTGTCCGGTTTCGTGTAGGTCATGCTCTCCCGAAAGAATGGGTCAGCTCTTTGGTCTTTTCGGCCTTCTACCTCTATTTCATCCAGTATGATAACGTCCTCATCAAATTGCGCCTCGATGTTCCTGATCTTCAGGTTACTCTGGGCTATTTCTTCCAGTTTTTCTTCGTTTACGGTCTCTTCAACCTTCTCTTCCTGGGTGAATCCAATCGATTCAAAGTAGTTAGGGAATTGACGATCTACCTTTGGAATGGTAGGTTTATCTACTTTGATGAAAGTACCTCCCTTAGCATTGACGAGATCGCCTTTGCTACCTTCTTTGAGTCTATTTGTTCTCAAAATGGCGGTAAGCGTGTCCTCTATTTGCAACCCATCAAACCAAAAGGTTCCATCTTTTTCGGAGTTGGCCTCTTGTGCTGCCTCTATGTTCTCCAAGAAGGATAAAGTGACTTTAGACTGTACCCCTTTACCTCGGTTTAGGTATTTGACCACTTTTCCCTCTATTGAGAAACCTGTTTCCGGGTAGTAATTGATGGGGGGTAGTTGCTTCTCCACGACTTTGTTCCAGTTGAACCTTCTCCATCCCTGGGTCATCATCAGTAGGTCCATGTGTTTTTTACGATCGGCATTGGCGGTATTGAAATACACCTCCGGATGTTCTATATCTCCCACCAAGTCTGAAGTGAGGTTTAAGAACTGCTCTATATTGAGTTTGTTGGAGCCATACTGCGAATTAGATAGAATGGAAATAGAAACGTTTCCATCCATATTGTATTGACCTATGCCAGCTACCCTGAGATCAAATTTTACTTTTTCTCTGGTGCCCGAAGTGGCGTTTTTGCTTTGCACTTCCGTGAATACATCTGAGAATGGGCCATAATTAAAGAAGAGACGCTCGGCTTGTGGGAAGCCACGACCATCGAAGAAAGTGAAGTGGCAAATCCCTGTTGGGAGTTGGTCCAGCGGAAGAGAAGCGTAGATGTAAGGCTTTCCGGCTGTCACCGGGAGTGTCAAAAATACTTCACCTCGACTATGAGCTATGACGAAGGAATTTTCCATCGAAAGCAGGTTCGAAGGTTTAACCGTCAGAAATAGTTTAGTAGGTGTTTCTCTCAGGTTTAGGATATAACCTTTGTTGGCGGCTTCTGGTAATTCAGAGCGCTTTTTTTGACCTTCAATCTCAGCAAAGTATTTGACCCCTTTCTTCGGAGTAAGTTGAAACCTACCCATGCCGAATATGTCTGTTTTGAAGCTGGTGGCTTCGTTTCCTTCGTCATCTACAATAGTACCCGTAATAGGGGTACTGATGCCATAATCGTCAGTGGCTTTAAAAGCTACGATATTAAGTTTATTAGCAATCAGGTTGCCACCTTCCGGGAAGAACTGAAGATTTATTTTCGGTTCATCGCTTTGGTATACGATAGACTGTCCCGAAAAACCCACAAGCCTAACAGGTCTGTTGAAAAGAAATTCTTCATCAAAGTTTTTCATGTACCGAGTGTAGGCTCGTATGACATAGTCACCCATTTGGAGAGAGTCTGCCCAATGGAAATCTCCGAAGGCTATTCCCTCATTGACTTTGAGCGCCAAGGTAGAGATGATAGTATCCCCAGGATTGATCAGATCCACGTACAACAGTTTTGATATTTGGGAAGGAGTATGACTGTAAGCGTCTAGCACGTAAGCTGTAAACCAAACAGTCTCGCCGGGAGTGAAAATCTCTTTATTGGTACGTATATACACTTTCTCCTGGGGTGTCTGCCCAATGTGGTTTTGCAGTCGGGAGAGCGTGGAGTCAATTACCGGGATCTGGGCTGAAATTGTAGTGAGAGCCAATACCAATAGGCTAAAAGCAGTGATTGAGCGTTTAAAATCCATCTAGTAATCGAGTATCTTTCGAAAATAGTAGATATCCGGCGTATTCACATAGGACGTTTCCTCCGTCCATTATATCAGCATAATAAAAATGAGTAAGGTGAAATTTATATTCCTTTCTGGCTTGATAGCCCTTATCGCTTGTAGGGAAGATAACACGGTTGAGCCATCATCAACTGGAGAATGGCTATATCAGAACGGGCAGATATATACTGTCAATCCGGATCAGGAATGGGCTGAAGCGATGTTGGTCAGAGATGGGGTGATCGTGTCAGTCGGTACCAATACTGAAGTAGGGAATGAAGCTTCTGAAAATGCTCAATTCGTTGACTTGGGGAATCGAATGGTGATGCCAGGCATTCATGATGTGCATTTGCATCCGTTAGAAGCAGCGTCAGATAATTTTCAGTTTACACTGAATGAAGAAGAGGAAGACCCTGAAAACTATGCTGCTGAAATTCAGGATGCAGTTAATCAGAACACGGATTCGGAGTGGATTTTGGGATGGGGCTTTGATATTTACACCGTTCTCTCCGCGACCCGTCAACCGATTGCGATTCTCGATGAGATTTCCACTACTAAACCGATTGCTGTAATGGAGTTGACTTCCCACTCCGTTTGGGTCAATTCTCGCGCGTTAGAACTGGCTGGGATTGATGGAAGCTCTCCTAACCCGGCGGGGGGAATCATCATGAAGGATAATAATGGAGTTCCAAATGGTCTTTTGATTGATAATGCTGGTAATCTCGTCATTGACTTGGCCATAGCCTCTATTCCCAATAGTGAAGAAAATGATTATGATGGTCTGATCAATTTTGCCTTGCCTGAATTAGCTAGAAATGGTATCACGTCCATCTGTGACGCACGTACTTACTGGAAAAGAAACCATCATCTTACATGGCAAAGAGCCGAGGAGGAGGGGAATTTGACAGTCAGGGCAAACCTGGGTTTATGGATTTATCCAACCGATGATGATGATAGCCAGATTGGCACTATTCAATCTTTATATTCCCACAATGAAGAGAGCTTCCTAAAAGTGAATCAAATCAAGCTGTATGTGGATGGCATTGTGATCAACACCACCTCTGCCATGGAGGATGATTTTTTAATTGATCTGTTTGATTTAGAGACCAATAATGGATTGAACTATGTGACTGAAAGTCGTATTGCTAGATATATAACGGCTTTGGAACCTATTGGCTTTGATTTCCATATTCACGCCATTGGTAACCGAGGTGTTCATGAGGCCCTTAATGCCATAGAAGAAAGCACCGACGGAAGTGGTAGGCATCGCTTGACACATGTGGAGTATATTTTACCATCAGATTACAATCGGTTCAGTCAATTGAATGTGACAGCTGATGCGCAGGTGGCTGGAGATTTTGCTCAACCTATTAACTGGGGTGAAACCAACGAACTCGTTGGAGCGGGACTCAATAATGCGAATATTCCGATCAAAAGCCTGCAAGAAGCAAATGCCCGGATTACACTCAGTAGCGACTGGGATGTTAGTGCACTCAATCCATTTATAGGCCTTCAAAATGCGGTAACAAGGGCTCCGCAGGAACTGACCCTCGAGGAGGCGATCAAAGCTTACACCTTAAATGCTGCCTATGTTATGAGGCAGGAGGATAAAGTGGGGTCTTTGGAGGTCGGCAAAGAAGCTGATTTTGTTGTGCTTAGCCAGAATCTTTTTGAGATTCCGTCAAATGTCATTGACCAAACTCAAGTAATCTCGACCTACCTAAGAGGGGAATTGATTTATCAGCAATAGACTGAAAGTTCTCATGACTTCAAGTCCGCAAGAATTGGGTGTTTTTGGAATAGGTGGCATTCTAGTTTTACATCAGGATTGATATTCACAATAAGATGGAAACCGAAAACGACATCAATTTTCAGAGAATAGAAGCGGCAATCGGATATATCCGTGATCATTTTAAGCTACAACCCAGTCTTGATGAAGTGGCGGAACATGTACATCTGAGCCCTTATCACTTTCAGCGAATGTTTACAGATTGGGCAGGTGTTAGTCCCAAAAAGTTCCTACAGTATATCAGTACTAACTATGCCAAAAAGCTACTGAAGGAACATCGGGCGACCTTATCTCAGGCTTCTTTCGAGACAGGGCTTTCGAGTACTGGCCGTCTTCATGATCTCTTCATCAATATAGAGGGAATGACCCCTGCTGAATATAAAAATGGAGGTAGAAACCTGGAAATTCGTTACAGCACGTTCACAACTTTATTTGGTAAGGTCATTTTGGCCTCCACAGAGAAAGGCATATGTCACCTTTCCTTTTATGAGCAGGAAAGTGAGGCGCTTACAGCCTTGAAGACGGCTTACCCCAACGCTCAAATTATGGAGAGTTTGGAACCAATGCATGAAGTGGCGCTATCCGCTATTTCTCAGGATATCATTCATCCTCATGAGATTAAGCTGCATTTAAAGGGGTCGGAGTTTCAGCTAAAAGTTTGGGAGGCCCTCATCCACATACCTTCAGGTCAGCTAAGTACTTATGGTAGTGTGGCCAAATTCATTCAGAAGCCCAATGCATTTCGAGCAGTAGGTACAGCTGTGGGAGATAATCCAGTCGCCTATATCATTCCTTGCCATCGCGTCATTAAATCCTCAGGTGATTTTGGAGAATATCACTGGGGTAGTAACCGAAAAACGGCCATCATTGGTTGGGAAGCGGCAAAAGCAAATTGATAGCCAAAGTGATGAATATTGATCAGCTAGACTGGAGTCGGATTCAGGAAGGTTTGAATGCGAAAGGCTTTGCAACAATTGGGGAGCTGGTAGATATCAAGCAATGCGATGAACTGATAGCTTTATGGGGGAAGGCAGAGCTTTATAGAAAGAAGGTGGTGATGGAACGTCACCGATTTGGTATGGGCGAATATCAGTATTTCAATTATCCACTGCCAAGGATTATTCAGCAATTGCGTGAAGAAATTTATCCTTATCTGGTAGCCATTGCCAATCGATGGATGCAGGTCTTAAGAACAGATGTCCAATATCCTGATAGCCACGAATCATTCCTTCAACAATGCCATGACAAAGGGCAAAAGCAGGCTACTCCTTTGATTTTGAAGTATGAAAAGGGAGGCTACAACACCTTGCACCAGGATCTTTACGGAGAAGTCTCTTTTCCATTGCAACTGGTGCTATTCCTTTCTGAATATGAACAGGATTATGAGGGTGGAGAATTCGTCATCACCGAGCAGGTGCCAAGAGCCCAGTCAAAGGTCAATGTGATCAAACCTAAGAAGGGTGATGTCCTATTATTTGCCACTTCCTACTGTCCAGTGCAAGGGGTGAAAGGGTACTACAGGGCCAACTTAAGACATGGTGTGAGTGAGGTTTCCTCCGGGGATCGCCTTACCCTAGGTATTATCTTTCACGATGCCACAAACTAGCATGATAGACCATTCTTCTATTAAGAGTAGATCTCTTCTTAGTTTACTGAGATCAGGAGCAGTTCAATTTGCGGGGAATAAGAAACTGAGAATCTATGGAAGATTGGACTGTAGTTCTGGCAAGAGAATGAAGAAAGCCAATCGCGTGTTTTTCCAAGATCAGGAGGAGGCCATTGCAGCCGGTTTTAGGCCTTGTGGTCATTGCATGCGCAGAGAATACAATTCCTGGAAGAAAACCTAAGGCCAGTTACTGCTCTAGCTCGATCTCGAAAGATCTGGCTAGTAACTCGGCAGTTTTTACCGCTTCTTCCTCTTTTTGATATGAAAAAGAGAAATGAGGTATCCCGGCATCTAATGCGTAAGCGAAGACAGTATGGTCGGTAATGTCCCCTGAAAGCGTTGGGCTCACCCCATTGGGTGGATTGGTGACGTGAGAAGTTTTGGTGACCAGTTTGATCGCTGATATGGCAGGTAAATCATCCCACCTTCCAAATTTCACACCCATGAAGGAGGTATAATACTTGACCTGCTTTTGTGACAGGTCTATTTGCGTTCCTTCATAAGCTGTTGCCATCATCAACCCAAATGCAATGGCACCTCCGCCTACGACTAATATCCTGGTCATAGAGACGCTTACTTCAAAAATTTGAGGAGAGAGCAATCCGAAAATGCCGGCCAATATGACTAAGAAGCCGATTAATCTATGCCCTTGAAAAACGCCGGTGTTCTTGTAGTTGAATAATGTCATATGCTGCTAAGCTTTTTCATCGTCCATTCCAGGGGACCTACTTCAAAACGCAATAACCAAACATGTGCGAATAGCGCACAAGCCAAGCTAAAAAATAAACTGTAAATCACAGTGAAACTAAGCGTATATTCTCCCAGAGGAATTGTGCTTACCATTTCTAGCAAGCCCATCCCGATGATGACATGGGCAACGTAGAATGTAAGTGCTAATTGGCCGGTCTTCTTCAGTAAGTTGATCACTATTGATTGACCGAAGTGGTGACCTAGCAGAATACATCCTGCAATCACTGCGAAGGCTGTAGCTGTTCCAACTAGCAGGTATAGTGGCAGAGGAGGCATAGGGCTGGTTTCAAAAAAGAGGGTCAGTTCAGCATATTCGGGACCGAGTGCGGTAATATAGATGGTGCAGACCTTGGCAAAAAAATGGACAAGTAAAACAAGGATTGAAGAGATGAATAGCGTCTTTTTTAAGAATCTCTGGCTCCTTAGGTCCTGACGTCCAAACCATAGGCCGAAAAGCATAAAAGCCACCCAGGGTATTACAGGATGAAACCCATTGATAAAAAGATTATGGAGGAATCCTTTGAGAGTCCAAAACCCGGAATAAGTCATGGCCTTGAAATCCCAGCCCGATTCATAATCTATGAATAGCATTAGGAAAGGGAAAAGCAAAATGATAGCTATGGCTCCAAAAAGGATAACCTGCTTCGACTGACGCAGAAACAGAATGGCTACGATCATATATACTCCATAGAAGTGCAAAATATCCGCTGGCCAGATTGGTATATAGGATAGACCAATCACAAAAAGGAAAAAAGCTCTTTTGAGAATCCCGTATCTGATATTAGATAACCTGGCGCTATCCTGATCTTGAATGGCCCGATTCGTAGATAGTGCTATGCCCACTCCGACCAATACGACAAAGGTGGCAGCTGCCTTGCCTTCCAGTAATCCTACTGCTTGTTGGAGCCAAGCTTGCCCATTGTCTCCCAAAACGATCTGGAAATTGACCAATATCATCCCAAAGACCGCCAAGGCCCTGGCTACGTCAATGCCGACTATTCTATTGGTCATTTTTCTTTCGTCGCTCATAAATGGCGACAAATATCAATGACACACCAATGGTCAAACCTCCTATGTTGTGAAAAACAGCTTCGGTTTTGATCATCGAGTGAATGGAGGCTAGCATGGTTAGGCAGCCAATAACAATAAGAAAAATGTAAACTGATTTAGTCAAGACTTTCTGTGGATGAATGCTATTGGTGAAGATACCAATCTTGCATTTCTTCTCTAAGTGCCTTTTCAGATAGTTCCGATGTTATGACTTCATCGTAGGACATGTTTTTTATGTTCAATGCATATTGCATAAGCAGCCAATGATCATAATATACCCTTGGTGCAATCGTGGAATCCTCGAAAAGAATACCCCAAGCTTCAGGCTTTTCTTGCCTTGCCAGTGCTACTCTCTCGATATTCTCGGTCAATGAGGATTGATGTTGGCCTTTCCGTGAAGCATATTCGGCATATCCTTCCCACTTCCACTCAGGGTGTCCTGCAAGAGGATTGGAATTGAGCCAGCCGAAATGATTATGCTGCATGCAGTGTGTGATTTCATGAACAAACAATTGTTCCAGGTTCCAATCATATCCATTCAGATGAACCCTGTTCTTTTTGAAGTCAGCTTTGCCGTAAAGCACTGCTTTATTGGAGAATCCCCATCCAAAGGCGATACCTCGGAGTTTTCTCATCATTTCAGGATATAGGGAGCCATCGTTCAGACAAATCTCAATCTCAAAATTCGGATCATAGATTGCACTTGCTTTGACCATTTTGTCGATTGCCGATAGTCGCTCTCCAAAAGCACTATCAAGGTCTTGATGATGCCGTATTGTGTAATTACCTATTGTTGTCTTATTGGCATAGAGAACTCCAGGATTGAATACAGCTGCAACTATAGTGAAGGTAAGGCCAGTGGCTGCCAATCGTAGCGCCCAGGTTTTGATTTTACTTTTCATTGGATTGAGTTTACACGATTAGTGCAGGATTCTCCTTTTTTATTTCATTTTTGGACGAATAAAAGCACGACCTCTCCTTCTTCAGAAAGCCTGATATCTCTAACATGCTGCATTCCTAGCTTCTGCAATAGGGTTTTGGAAGCCTTATTATCTCTGGTGGTAATTGCTTTCAATTCTTTGATTTCAAATTCTTCAATCGCAGCGCGCTTCAATTCTCTAGCTGCTTCTAAGGCATAACCCGTACCTTCAAAAGCCGGAAGTAATGCAAAGCCAATGTCAATTCCTTCCAGTCCTTCACGGTCGTACAATCCACAAACGCCCACTTTTAAATTGTCACTCTTTCTACGGATGGTGTAGTTGCCATACCCTAGTCGATCAAATTGCGGGATCATATTCTCCCTGATGTATTGCCCAGCCGCGGTTGGAGATTTGATGTTTCTATCTCCGATATTTTGAAGCCATTTAGGAGAGTTGAAGAGTTGGAAAATGAATTCAGCATCTCCCTCCGAAGTAGGTGTCAATTGGAGTCTAGATGTTTCGAATGATTTCAACTGTAGCATCCTGACTCCAAAGATGACTTAATCAGTAAAAGAATTGCTCTTTTATGATTTTTCCGTTTTTGACTTGATAGACGATTATTTCCTCCAACTTGATCTCCTGTCCGTTCTGTAGAAGGAAATGAGCCTTCATACTGATGCTAAAATGATTCCCAATCACAATGGGGTTCGACACTTGCAGTTCCCTCCAGGTATCAATTCCAGCAACCAACTGCCTTTCTTTTTCGAGGAGCAATGCCAGGCCCTCCGTTTTTGGTTTTGGATGAGATGGAGGTTCCAGGCTTATGATTCCAGCATCAAATAACGTTTCTTGAGCTTCTACAAATTGCTTTTGCCGAAGTAATGAGACCAATGTTTGGCTAATATTAAGAGTATCCATGCTTTTTGATGGCAAGGAAGAATTTCCACAAATGGAAAAACTTGCTGAATATCAAGAAAAACCTTTAGTCTTTTGCTTAAGACGGCTGAGGGTCTCCTGGGAGATCCCTAGCATAGAGGCAATGTATTTTGATGGAACATCCAGAAATAAGCTTGGATTTCTTTCGAACAAGAGCCTGAATCTTTCTTCAGCTTTCAGATTCATCAATTCGTAATTCCTGAACTCCAAAGCCTCGATGGCCTTAGATAACAACATATTTTCAAAGTCCAGCCAGCACCTATGACGTTCACACAAACGAAAATGGCTGTCTCTTTTGATGAGATGAATGGTGGCATCTGTAAGTGCTTCTATCTGCCACCTGCTAGGTTGCTGATGAACAAAGCTTGAGATGGCTGTGACGAATTTTCCTTTACCGGCGATTAGTAAGGTATTATCTTTTCCATTTTCTACTCGAAACATTCTCAGATAGCCCGATTCAATCAAAATCAGCTGCTTGGCTATCTCTCCAACTCTGGTAATGATGGATTTTCTTTTGAGATCAGTACGATGAAAGCATGAGGAAATTTCTGCCAATTCGTGTTCTTCTGCCTTGACGTAATATGATATGGTTTCAGAAATAAAGCTCATAGAGCGCCTTCCTCTGATTTTGGTAACACGATCCTAAAACAGCTTAGGTCCTCTGGCGTCCTTAAATATCTCAACTGACCCCCATGGGCTTTTATGATCTTACGAGACAATGCAAGCCCAACACCAGATCCCGTTTCTTTGGTAGTGAAAAACGGTATAAAAATCTTATGAAGATTATCTGGTTTTACTCCGGGTCCATTATCCATGATGTCAATCACCACATCATGTTCATTTTCATAAACATCAATGGAAACGGACCCATCAGCCATGTTCGCTGTTGCTTCTTGTGCATTCAAAATCAAGTTGACTAAGACCTGCATTATTAACGCCTTATCGATCATTAAATGGTCTTTAAAGCGATCTTCAATATTGATGTCACTAGCAGATTGAAGCTCCTTCAAAGAAATGATTTGATCCAATAATTCCTTTGATGTCTCTGAAGAAATTCTGGGAGCGATAGGACGGTTGATTTTCCTGTAGGATTGCACAAATTCAAGCATTCCACCTGTTCTTTCTTCAATGGCCTTTAAGCTTTTTGCTACATTTTGCTGATCTCTCTTTTCTAGTGATTTGAGCTCGTTATTATCGATGAGCTTCTTATTCACTACTTGAACTAGCGAGAGGATGGGGGTGGAAGAGTTCATGATCTCGTGAGTGAGCACACTCAGTAACTTTTGATAATTCTCTAGCTCGTACCCTTCTAATGTGTTGGCCACATCGGTCAAGGATACTAGTAAGTATTCGCGTTCTTCCTCTATGAACCTTTCCTTCTTTACCAGTAATTTTTTATTTCCAGATTCGATGATCTCTTCGGAGCTAGTACTAGCTATCGATTGAGAAATCAGTGGCCATGTAGCCTTGATTTTAGCGAGATTCGGGCCTTTTTGAGTACCAAGAATTTTTAAGAATGGACCATTGGCAAATACATTCTCTCCTTCATAATCAAAACAAGCTAACCCCAGAGGGATGTGTCCAATAAGCGTTTGAAGGAAAATTTGCTCCGATTGCTGCTCTTTTTTTATGGTTTCAAAAGCCTGGGTAATCTGATGATAAGCTTCTTTTAGTTCTTTGGAAGCGCTTGAGTTTTGATAGCTGCGGGCAAAGTCATGAAGCTTAACCGATTCAAGAAACCTGCTCCATTCTCTTTCTTGTTTCCTCAAAAACCAGTAGAGCTCGGCGATGGTAACGATCAGGAATAGACTGAATATGAAAGGCGTGACGATGAACTCCGTCCGCAGATAGCTGTAGCTAATTCCTAGTCCGAAAAACGCTAACAGTAGCACTCTTGCTATTACCTGAATGAAGCCTTTACTAGAGACCATATTTCTTTAGTTTTCGGTAAAGCGTATTGCGACCGATGCCCAATTCTTGGGCAGCTCGCGAAATGTTGCCACTGTGTCTTGCCAGGATCTCTTGGATCTTTTGCTTTTCAACGGAATAAAGGTTGTCATCGGAAACGGACTCATTTGGGATGATTCCGCCTTCGGATTTACCCATGATCACCATTTTCTCGATTGTGTTTTTTAGTTCCCTTACATTCCCGGGCCAATGGTGCTTTTTGAAACCCTTAATATCTTCTTTGTCCAACTTCACTTTTTTATGATAGCGTCTGTTGAACTCCTCTAGAAATAGTAGCGCTAAGGGCTTAATGTCTTCTGGTCGGTATCGTAGAGGAGGAATTTCGATGGTGATGGTATTCACTCTGTACAATAAATCCTGTCTGAATTTGGTCTCGTCTGCAAGCTCCTTTTCAGAAAAATGAGTGGTAGTAATTAATCTGATATCAACCGGTCTAGCACGATGCTCTCCGATACGGGTGATCATTCGATTTTGAAGAGCACTGAGTAGTTTGCTCTGAAGGGGCAGAGGGAGCTCCCCTATTTCATCAAGAAGAAGAGAGCCGAAATTGGCCATTTCCATCATGCCTATCCTGTCTTGTTGGGCGTCGGTAAATGAACCCTTTTTGTGGCCAAATAGCGTGGATTCAAAAAGGCTTGGTGTAATGGCTCCCAGATCAGCATGGATTAGAGGCTGGGTAAATCTTGACGAACTCTGATGGATCAGTCTGGCCATTACTTCTTTACCCGAGCCATGTTCTCCGGTGATAAGAATAGAAGCATCAGTTCCAGCGGCTTTTTCTATTGTTTTTTGTAGTGTGGCCATGCTTTGTGACCTGCCGAAGACTACTGGACCTAGTTTGTTGAGCTCACCTGATAATAAGGTGTTTTGAGTATTCGCATCATTCAAGGCAGATGTAGTTGATGACATTTTCAATGCACTTTTTACAGTTGCCACCATTTTCTCGTTAGAGAATGGCTTTTCCAGAAAGTCATCAGCTCCTTGTTTCAGCGAGGCAACCGCTATGTTTAGAAACCCGTGGGCTGTGAGTATAATGATAAAAAGGTGAGGGTATTTCTCCTTGAGTTTTTTTATCCAGATCAGACCTTCTTTACCATCCTCATCACCTTTAGAAAAGTTGAGATCAAGAATCAAAACCTTGATGTCATGATGATCAATTAAGTCCTCAATTCTGTTGGGGTCGGTTGTGGTTCCTACTTCACCAAAATCATCCTCGAGGACCATTTGGATGGTATGGAGTAATATCGGGTCATCATCAGCTGCTAAAATTTCCACATAGGAAATATACTTATTTTGCTGTTCCACCTCGGAACAGTTGATTGTTCTCATTTGGTCAGAAATGACGTGTTTCAGTTTAATTTTTTGATTAAGTAGCTGATAGTCAGATATATGTAGTTTATGGAGCAGAAATGGACATATAGAGTGAAAATTGGAATGACATGTTGAAGACTTACTTTATATCGATACTTCGGAATCTCTGGAAAAACAGAGTGACCTCAGCCATTAACGTTTTGGCTTTGACGCTTGGTCTCAGTAGCGTAATGTTTCTGTTTATCTCAGAGACTTACGAGCGCAGCTTTGATACTCACCACGCCAAGGCAGATCAGATTTATCGAGTAAATACGACGATGAAGTATCCGAACCAGCTTTTCAAAGATGGCAACACACCATCTATGCTCGTCAAGGCCATGAGAAATGAGTTTGAGGAGTTGGAGGCTACGTTTCAGACCGTAGGCCCTAACGATGCTTTGGTTACAATTGATCCGGGCTCACAAAAAGCCAGGACTTTCGAAGAGGATTTCAACATGTTCTACGCTGACAGTGTGTTCCTCAAATACATGGATTACGACTTTTTAGCAGGGAATCCTCGAAATGCGCTAGATACCAGGAATGCTATTGTACTCTCTACCAAGATGGTGGAGAAGTATTATCCTGATTTTGTAGGGCGTGAAATTGAGTTGTTAGGTACGGAAATTGGGCTATTCGATTCGTTGAGGGTCTATGTAACTGGGGTTATTGACAATCCGCCTAGCAATAGCAACTTCCCTTTCCAGCTATTGGTCTCTAATGAGATCTACTATACCCTTAACGAGTGGGATCGAGACTATTGGGGGAATATATCAGCAGGTATGACTTTCGCTGTACTGCCAGCGGGGATGGATCCAAATCGTATAGAGGCACAGTTTCCCGATTTTGTACAGAAATATCGAAAAGGGGAAATGGCCAAAATTGTGAGTTATAGTCTCCTTAACCTGAAGGAGCTTCATAACAATACCAATTGGGGGTTTTTCAATGGTAACTACACCAATTCTCCCGCTATGACCATTGGGTTTTTGGCGGTAGGTCTATTCATTTTGATCTCAGCATGCATCAATTTCATAAATCTTCAGACCGCTCAGGCGGTAAACAGATCCAAAGAGGTAGGTATACGGAAAGTGATGGGAGGTAAGCGATTCCAGCTTGTGTTTCAGTTTCTGGTAGAGACTTTCATTCTCACATTTGTCGCTTTCATTTTCGCGCTTTGGATTACTGAGTTGGCATTAGATGGCTGGAATGGTCTGTTGACTGTGGTAAGAATGGATTTACAGTTGACATGGTCCTCAGTGATCTTCGGATTGTTTGTGGTATTGCTGGTCACCATTCTCGCAGGTATCTATCCTGCTCTAAAGCTTTCCTCTTTCAATCCATCAGAATCATTGAGAAGCGGTTTCTCACTGCTTAATGAGAAAAAAGGTAGTCTTAGTCTGAGACAAATATTAGTAGTTACTCAATTTGTCATTACCCAAATCCTGATTATAGGTACTATTGTCATATCCCAACAGATGAGTTATTTCATTAACAAAGACATGGGATTCGATAAGGATGGAGTGATCACCGTCACTACTTACAAACCAAATAGGCAGAAAGTCGATCGATTAGTACAAGGTATCATGGCAATGCCAGAGATACAGTCTTTCTCCATGACATCCGGCCCTCCCATGGATGGTCGATATTCCACAAGTTTTAGGGAAGTAGGACATGAGGACAAAGGAGATATTCAAACAAGAAATAAGTTCGTAGACCATCGCTATCTAGATAACTATAAGATCAAGCTGGTAGCGGGAAGAAATTTCCGGTCGGATGAATATAATGACACAATCGATGCCTTTATTGTGAACGAAGCCTTGGTCAAACTACTAGAGGTAAGTAGTCCTGAGGAAGCAATTGGCAAGCAGATAAGGTGTTACGGTACCAGAGCTAATATTGTGGGAGTGATGCAAGACTATCATAGTGATAAGCTTGACAAGCCGATAGAGCCGATGGTATTGTTTCCTTGGCACAATCAGGTAAATGGTGCGGATCTGAGACTTTACCCAAATCAACTGGGGTCAGTACTTCCAAAGCTGAGATCTCTTTGGGCCGAAGTATTTCCGACACGTATTTTCGAATTCCAAACCATCGATGAATTTATGCTCAAGGCTTATCTGGTTGAGGAGGTAATGTTGAAGAGCATCAGGGTCTTCTCCATCATCGCCATATTGATTGGATGTCTGGGACTCTATGGGCTAGTTTCATTTATGGCCAACAGGAGGATCAAAGAAATCGGCGTTAGAAAGGTATTAGGAGCTTCTTTTGGTCAAATACTTTACAGTTTCTCTAAGAAGTTTTACATACTGACATTCATTGCTTTTGTGATAAGTGCGCCTGTTGCCTATAAAGCGATGGAGGTATGGTTAAGCAACTATGTGTATAGGATTCCTCTGGATTGGAAAGTATTCTCATTGGCACTCTTAATGACCTTGGTGCTAACAAGTATTACGGTCATCTACAAAGCGATTAAAACAGCCTTGATGAACCCCGCGGATACGCTGCAGTTCGAGTAGGTTGTGGGTTGAGTAAAGGGGTTGGTCAGTGGGTGGCTAATCCCTCGATTCTTATATCCTCTCGATAGTAGGAGATGGAGGTCGCAAGCATTTGAACTAGCTTATGGATGAGTACTAAACTAATCGCAATCAGATAGCAAGCAGGACGAAGAGCGAAAAGTAGTATTAAAAAAAGTAGAGCCATGATTATGATGTTTGACTCTAGTTCGCAACTACTTCAAAAAGGGTTGCGTCCCTTTTAGCTTATCAAAATTCTATTGGAATGCTGACTAACTATTGCCGGAATGGAAGCCATGTTTGAACCAGCGGCTCTTTTTTGGAGAAGACCTGGAAAGTACACGATACTTATTGAGCACTTTGAGTGTGGCATTCTCTAAAAACTTATCAGAAAGGAAGCTGTCACCGAAAACACCGGAGGCGTAGCCTTGCCAAACATTTTTGCTGGCTTTTCTATCGTAAAAACTTATTAATACGGTGCCCTCGCGAAGCTTATATGACTTTAGGTCGTAGTTCTCTTTTCTATGAACCGATGCGCCAATTAGAGGCTTTGATTCCGGTGAGGTCTCTATTAGGGATGCAGCCAATAGCTTAGAGGAAAATTTGTGAGTGATCCAGTTTTCAAAAATAGGTTGCTCATAGCCCTTCATTTCAAAATCATCATAGTAAAAACGATAGAGAACAATGAGGTCAGGTTTTTTCTCCTTTTTCTCATAACCCCATTTTTTAAGCTTATTATCTATGAAGTTTTCGATCAGGTGTCTTTGATTCTCCGTACCTTCAAAGGAGTTATCCACCACAAACTGATAGGAGTTGTAACTGCCAAACCTGCCGGAAAAACTGTAGTCTGATTCAACTATTCGATCGTAGTGGTTTCCGCAGCCAATGAGACTGAATGCCGCAAAAAGAACAGAAGCAACTTTAAAAAGTGCGGTAGTTTTTTGACCCATCATTCTAAGATAATCTAACCTCAGAACATCGCAAAAGAGAAGCCGTCTGTAGAGTAGTTGGAGGATCAGTGGTTGTCTTTCAAAAGCCCTTTGGTCAGTTCATTGAGCTTTTCCACTTTTTCCTCAAAATCACCTTTTATAGTCTTTCTAAAATCATTTAGGTTTTTCACCAGGTCATTCACATCTTCTGGTATCACCTCTTCAAAAAACTGTCTTAGGCGTTTGGCAGTAGTGGGGGACTGGCCATTAGTTGAAATAGCAATTTTGACGTTGCCTTTGGTCACTATTCCGCCCATATAAAAATCGCAGTAGGGCGGGTTGTCTGCCACATTCACAAGGGTGCCCTTTTCTCTGCACAGGTGATAGATTTCTTCGTTTAATTGCTCATTATCCGTAGAGGCGATTACGATATGAAACCCCTCAATATCTGAAGGTTCGAAGTGCTTCTCTTCGGTGGTTACATCACCTTTTGATGCTATTTCTAAAGTTCCCTCTCTGAAGAATGTAGCAACCAGTTTCACGTGCGCATCGGGGCTGGATTTCAAAAGAAATGTTAGTTTCTCTTCTGCTACGAAGCCTCCGCCCACGATGAGTACTTTGAGGTTACTCATTTTGAGAAAAACAGGATAAAGGTTGTTGCGTTCCATTAGGCAATTTTCAAAGCATCGTTTTCAGCAAACAATGCTTGTAGCTGATACGAATGTCGTACAACTTCTCCAATTACAATCACGGCAGGATTGGAAAGTCCATCCTTGGCAACTTCCACCTCTATATTTTCAATGGTACCTGCTACGCTCCTTTCATTTTTCAAAGTAGCATTCTGTACGATCGCAATTGGAGTATCACACTTGCCGATGGATTTAAAAATCGAGACTATAGAAGAGAGCTTTGACATTCCCATCAAGATCACCAAAGTAGCGCTGGTAGAGGCAGCTGTTTGGATATCTTGAGCCAAGGTACTTTCAGATGTGGTGCCGGTCAATATCCATACACTTTGTGATACATGCCGTTGAGTTACAGCAATTCCCAAAGAGGATGGTCCTGCCACTGAGGAGGTAATACCGGGGATCACTTCAACCTCAATACCGAACGTTTTGGTGTGATCAATTTCTTCAGTACCGCGCCCAAAGACGAATGGGTCTCCGCCTTTTAGTCGTACTACATGACCATTTTGAAAAGCTTCTTTTACAATTAGCTCATTGATTTCCTCCTGAGAGTAGGCCTTGAAGCCCCTTCTTTTGCCAACGAATATTTTACGAGCAGACTTAGCATAATCAAGCAACTCAGGAGCCACAAGAGCATCAAATAAAACCACATCAGCAGCTTCAAGAGCTTTTATTCCCTTTAACGTTATGAGATCTGGATCACCTGGTCCAGCTCCAACCAATGTAAGTTTTGGATGAACCTTAGGCATCGACTAACTCTTTGGCCCTTTGCCGATCAATCAAATGATAGAAGTCCTTGGCTGCTGCTAAGTATGACTTAGCAAAGTCCTCCGATGGTTGCTCCTCGTTCATTTGATAGACTAATTCGGAGAATGAGGTAGGTAAAATGACTTTTGCTGTTGATACGTAGTACTCGTCAAACCCTTTTATGATACTAGCATGAGAGTTGGTCTTGTGTCCATCAACAGTCAACTGAGCTTTAGCAGTGTTTACCAAGGCCGTGTAAGCATGATAAATGCTATCTGCCCATTTACCTTGATCAAAAGCTTTAGTGGCGTTTTCAAGTTTTTCTTCACTTTCAAATAGTAAGGTGGAGACCAAATCGATCACAACACCTGCGCATTCACCGATACCAATTGCTTTGACATAGTCAGCATCATGTCCCCAATCGATGAAGTCCGACTCCTGCAGATTGTCAGTGCGGGCTAATTCCTTCAATAGTTCGAAGAAGTAGATTTTGCCCTGTCTGTCATAGTAACCTAGAAAATCTTCATTTTCCTCTGCATTGGCTTCAAAATCATTCAATAATGTTCGCAATGCTTCCGGACCCCTTTTTGAAGGGATTTTAGTGACCTTATCAGAGAAACGGCCCTTACCATCTCCTATAACACCACCACCAATTAGGACTTGAAGAGCAGGTGCTAACCTAGCACCAGATTTGATCGACATACCTTGGAAGCCAATATGTGCCATACTGTGCTGTCCGCAGGCATTCATACAGCCACTTATTTTGATGGTTAGGTCCTTGCTTTGAAGGTATTGAGGGTACTCAGCTTTTAGTACTTTCTCTAATTCTGTAGCTATGCCGGTGCTACTAGATATTCCCAGGTTACAAGTATCTGTTCCAGGGCAAGCCGTGATATCGGCGATGGTATTGTAACCTTCATCTGCCAGACCCATTTCCTTAAGTTCTTGATAGAAGAATGGCACCAAATCTTCTCTAATATTCCGAATAAGGATATCCTGTCTTAGTGTGAAGCGCAATTCATTGGCACCATAAGACTTGATCAGTTTCGCCAGTTTCCTTGCTTGGCCAGTGTAGAAGTCACCTAAATGAACTTTAACACCGACGGCCACCAAACCTTCTTGTTTCTGTGAAATAACGTTAGTGCTTTTCCAGGTATTGAAAGCCTCAATATCCTCAATATCCACGCTTTTAACTTCTGCCGTAGAAGTGCTTATATATTGGATCGCAGCCAGGTCAATGACTACTTGCTGGACTTTTAGAGCTTTTCTTTGTTGATCAACAAGCTTCAAAAACTCATCCATTCCAATTTCTTTGATCAGGAACTTGAGTCTGGCTTTATTTCTTTTCTCTCTTTCTCCATATCGGTCAAACACCCTCAAAACACTTTCGATAACAGGAATGACCAAGTCTTCCTCCAGGAACTCATACATCACCTCAGCATGGGCAGGTTGGGATCCCAGACCTCCAGCCAGCATCACTTTGAAACCTCTTTTCTGTTGGCCTTCAACCTCTTGGGTTTTAGCGATGAAGCCAAGGTCATGCATAAAACTCAAAGCATCATCCTCGTCTGTCGCCGAGAATGAAATCTTGAATTTTCTCCCCATCTCCTGGCAAACCGGGTTCCTTAAAAAGAATTGGAATACCGCATGTGCATAAGGCGATACATCGAATGGTTCTTTTGGATCCACTCCGGCTGTAGGGCTAGCCGTTACATTTCTGACAGTATTGCCGCATGCCTCTCTTAATGTGATATCATCTTTTTCCAGTTGCGCCCATAGCTCGGGAGTTCTATCGAGACTCACATGGTGAATTTGAATATCTTGTCGTGTGGTGATATGTAATCTTCCCGTGGAATACTCATCGGAAACATCAGAAATTCGCAATAGCTGTTCACTGCTGACTCTGCCAAAAGGCAGTTTGATACGAATCATCTGCACACCAAGCTGTCTTTGGCCATAAACGCCTCTAGCCAGGCGCAAAGAGCGGAATCGCTCTTCATCTATTTTACCATCATGGAATAGCTTGATTCGACGTTCCAGGTCAATGATATCTTGCTCAACGACTGGATTCTCCAACTCTGTTCTAAAACTCTGCATCTACTTATCGTCAAATTTTGGATTAATGGGTCTTGGTAGTTCTTAATGAAGAAGGGATTAGCCAACCAGGTGAATTCCGCATTCGCGTGACTGCAGTGCTTTCACCGGATCGAAATAATCAATATTTTTTGGAAGACTATTTTGAGTCAAATAATCATCCAGGTCCTCGTCAGTCCAGTAGTAAAAGGGGCTGATCTTAAGTATGCCGTCGTTGCTGTAGCTTAAAATGTCTTTTGAGTCCCTGTAGGAAGTCTGTCTGACTCGGATGTTAGTAAACCAAATTTCGGGCTGATGTTCAGCTAAGGCTCTTCTAAATGGTTCGAGTTTGACTACTTCAGTGAATTCCTCATGCTTTGGGTCATCTACCATGGGAAGCCCCAAGGTAGCGTCGATAAAACCTCTCGTATTTTTAGGAACATAAGTATGGATATTCAAATTCAGATCTTCTATCAGCTTTGCAGCGTGTTCGTAGGTCTGATAATTATTGTATCCAGTATCACACCAGATGACATCAATGTTCGGGTCTTTTCTCGAGAAGGTCGAAAGCAAAATGGCGGAGTAGACACCAAAACTCGTAGTGACGATCCTTTTTTCTGTGAGAGGAAGGGCCCACTCGATTATTTCATCTGGAGTCTTATGACGTAAAAAATTGTTGTGTTCGGTTAAATCGATCTTGATCATTCTATAAAAATTGATTTATCCTATCGGATAAGTAGACTAAACGTAAAGTTAGATTTTTAGTTCCTAACCGCAATGGAATTTTAAGGGATCAAGTAATTATTTTGAGATTTCGGATTTTAGGCTTCCAAAATGTAATTATCACTTTTAATCAAGTCTGAAAGGGATGTATTATTGAGTATTTCCAATGTGTTATCCCGTACCTGAATCATCAGTTTATGCACGCTACAGGTCTTTTCATCTGGGCAGTCGTCGCATTTTTCATAGAAATTCAGACTTACGCAAGGAACCATGGCTATTGGACCCTCCAATAATCGATAGACTTCTGAAATCGATATTTCCTCTGGTGGTTTAAGCAAGTAATAGCCTCCGCCTTTTCCCTTTTTGGAGCCCAAGAATCCTGATTTCCTAAGACTCAACAAGATACTTTCTAAGAACTTTTGGGGAATATTTTCAGACTGAGAAATGGTAGCAATCTGGGTGGGGCCTTCCGCATCTTGGCGAGCTAGGTAGCTCAATGCTTTAAGTCCGTATTTGGTCTTTTTCGATAGCACATCTAAAATTACTTAATTGCTCTTAAAATGCGATCCTTCCAAAAGTGCCTACGTTGTTGGTTAAATGCCATATTTTCGAAATATGGAAGAATCAGAGCGTTTGTGCTTGGAATGTGAGAGGCCGGTGTTTGGTCGATCAGATAAGAAATTCTGTTCTGACGGATGCAGAGCTGCTTTCAACAACAAGCAAAACGCCGTTTCGGTCACCATTAGGAAGGTCAATATTATTCTCCGGAAGAATAGAAAAATTTTAGAAGTCCTAAATCCTGAAGGTAAGCGAACTACACACCGGGACGAGTTACTCAAAAGAGGTTTTGACTTCCAGTACTTTACAAATGTGCATCGGACAAAGGCTGGTGACGAATACCGTTTTTGCTATGATCAGGGCTTTCTGGAATTGCAAAAAGGTTTTGTATTGTTAGTAAAAAAGTTTGAGTCTTAATCACAATTCGCGTACTCCGCTTAATTTTGGTGTGGAGCATCGTTGAACTAGGATCAATTCCACGAAGGAAAACCCCAAGATCCTTTTAACTGCATTTGTCTTATGAAAGGAAATCCTGTTACACTTAAGGACATTGCCAATGAATTGGGGGTTTCGATGGGTACCGTTTCCAGGGCCCTGAAAGATTATCCAGGGATCAGTGATAAAACGAAGAAGGCCGTTAAGGATTTAGCTAAAAAGCTGAAGTACAGACCAAACCCAGTTGCACTAAACCTCAAGCGTCAGAGATCCAAGATCATAGGTGTGGTCTGCCCTAAGATTTTCCATACCTTTTTCAGCTCTGTCATCAATGGTATAATGAAAGCCGCGGATAAAGAAGGTTATACAGTTATACTGGTGCAGACGGATGAATCTTACAAGAAAGAGGTAAAGGAAGCCAAGGTACTATTGCAAAGCCCTCTGGAAGGGCTACTCATATCTACCACGTTTGAGACACAGCATTACACTCACCTAGAGCAATTCCTTGATTATGGTATTCCTGTGGTTCAATATGATCGTATCAATGATGATTTAGATACCTCTAAAATCCATGTTGATGACTATGATGGTGCTTTTCAAGCCACCCAGCACCTAATTGATCAAGGCTGCAAGCACATTGCTTTGGTAAGAGGGAAACTTATTCCTTTGATTAAGCGCAGATTGGAGGGCTTTCAAGACGCTCTCAAAGCTAATGGTCTTTCTTACTCTGATGAAATGGTATTGGAGACCAAAACTTCAGAGATAGAAGAAGGGGTAGAGTTGACAGATGATTTATTAAAACTGAGTCAAAGACCTGATGGTGTTCTTTCTTTTGCGGATGTCACCGCACTTGGTTTGATGAAAGGGCTGAAAGCCCGAGGAATTAGGATACCAGAGGACATAGCCATTGTTGGGTTTAATGATTCGGACATGTCCACCTTGGTGGAACCATCTCTCACAGCAGTAGCCCAACCTGGGTATAAGATGGGCAAAACAGCTGCCAATATTTTGTTCCGGGAGATTGAAGTGGTGAAGAACGATGACGATCCTATCCCTGAAGAGGTTACCCTGAAAACAGAGCTTGTCATCAGGGAATCCTCCAAAAAGAACTAGCCGATCATCTATTCATACTTGAGAGAGTCTACTGGATTCAAGGAAATAGATCTTAGAATTCTACTCACTATAGTCAAGGCTGCCACGAAGCAAACGAATGCTAAAGGGACAACCAACAGCCACCATCCCAGATCAATGCTAAAATGATAGTTCTCTAGCCAGCTACTGAGCGCAAACCAACAAATTGGCATAGCAATCAAGTAGGCTATAGAGATAATGCTAGCATAGTTTCTTGAGAGTAAGAGTGTAAGTCCAAGGGATTTTGCTCCTAGTACTTTCCGTATGCCTATTTCCTTGATTCGTTGCTGAAGAGTGAAGGTGGTCAAACCATAAAGTCCCAAACACGCTATTACTATCGCAAGCACTGAGAAAGTACCGAAGATTTTACCAAACTGCTCATCGGCAGCATACTGCTGGTTAAAGTTGTCATCCAGAAAGAAGTAGTCCATAGGAGTATCCGTAAAACTGTTACTCCATTCGTTTTCAATCAAACTCATCGTTTGACTAAGAGCTTTGGCTCTTTGAGCTGGCTCTTCCTGTGTGAGATTCATCTTGACGAAATAAAATTCCGTCCAGCTACTCTGTATGTACATAATTGGATCATAATCACTATGTAATGAAACTTGGTGATGGTTTTTAGCTACCCCTACTATCATGGTTGGGTTTCGACTATAGAAGCCTTCCAATTTTTTCCCTAGTGCATCCTCGGGGTTTTCGAAACCTAATAGTCTGGCTAGTTTTTCATTGATCACAACTGCTCCATTTCCCCAGGCACTGTCTTGAGGACCTAATTTTCTGCCTGCTACGATCTCGATCTCAAAGAAGTCCATGAATCCTCTTCCGACAGTCATGAAGCTGGTTCCTATGGATTCGTCAGAATTTTTACCGGGTAGTTTCACCTCTCCACCCCATGTAATGGGTTCTCCGGGGATTTCTCCCGCATTGGTAATGGAAACAATCTCTGACCTTCCGTCCAGGGCTGTCTTGAAGCTGTTGAATTTCTTAACATCGGGCCGATCTTGCTGACTCACGTCGCCCGGAGGTGATTTTATCACCAAAATATCACTGATATCCAACCCAAGGTCACTTGCCTTCATAAAAGAGATCTGCTTGTAGATAGTGATGGTCACACCTATCAATAGGAAAGTGATGATAAATTGGAATGAGACTAAAATGCTCCTTAGACTAAAACCAGATAGCTTCTGAGTCTTTTTATTGCCTGTGAGAATGTTAGCCGTATCGAATCCTTTTAAAATGATGGCTGGATATGAGCCTATGAGGAACGCTCCCAAAATCACCACCATGAAAGCCATGATGAGGATATCGGTGCTTTGAAGAATACCAAAGTTGATACCCGTTAGCTGAAGGATAAGAGGGGATGAAAGTTGGACAATTGTGATGGCCAGAAGGAAAGCAAATGAATTTAGAAGAACCGCCTCGAGTAGGAACAGTAAGGTTATTTGCTGGGTTTTTGAACCCATGACCTTACGAATCCCAACTTCTTTCAATCGATCAAGGATTTTGACCAATGATAGATTTAAATAGTTGATCCAGGCAACAATCAGTATAATGATCGCAATGGTAGAAAGTGCATAGATCATTCTATAATCTACAGAAGGCTTAAAGTCGGTGCTGGCTGTTGAGTATAGATGTAAATCTTTCAATCCCATCAGCGAATAATCAATGATATAGCCATATTGATCGAGCTTCTCTCTAGCACTTTCTTTATGTATCCGATAGATGTCTTTTTCGATTTCAGCGACAGTTGCTTGAGGCTCTAAGAGGAGATAGGTATAGAAGGCAAAATTTCCCCAGTTGTCAAGCTTAATACCATATTCATTTTCAATGCTTTGAGTTGATAATAAGGAGCTAAACTGAAAATGAGACTGTTTCGGTAGGTCCTCGATGACTCCAATTATTTCGAAGCTTCTCTCACCATTGTTGGAGGCTATGTTCATAGGCTTTCCAATTAGCTTTTTGAAATCGTTGGTATACTTCTTTGCTATCGACTCTGTAAGAATCAAAGTCCTGTTTTGGTCGAACTTTTCTGCATTACCGGCAATGAATTCAACTTCGAACATATCGAAGAAGGCTTTATCCGTACTGTATGTTCCTCTTTCTTGAAAGGAGAGCAAGTTTCCTGCATCCTCCAGACTAAATGTATTGTTTAGATAATCGAGGTTATAGAATCTTGTGACCGATGCTACCAAAGGGTTTGATTCCGAAATCATTCGTCCCATCTGAGGAGAGCATCTTGCTGATTCGCCCTCACTCAGGCCAGACTTGGTGGCCATTGTCTGAATTCGGTAGATATTGTCGCTATTCCTCCAATTTTTATCAAACTCAGCATGGTATTGGACGTATTGAGCGATTGTAATGCAGGCAGCAATCCCTAGCGCTAGGCCCAATATGTTGATGACTGAATAAAGCCGGTTCTTCTTAATCTGTCTAAGTATCGTGATAAAGTAATTGCGAAGCATGGTGAGGTTTTTTAAAAGGTCTTGATTTGATTATTGATATCTCAAAGAGTCAATAGGGTTGGCTTTCGCGATGCTCAAGCTCTTTCTACCCACTGTGGTGATCGTGATGAAGACGGTGATGCCAAATGATATCAGGAAGTACATGGCGCTGATGCTAATTTGATATTCAAATCCATTCAACCATTCTCTGCATAGTAAATAGGAGCAAGGCGCGGCTATGATGAATGCCAGCGTCATGAGAATAGCAATATCAGAGGAAAAGGCTCGTAAAATGTTGGAGATAGATGCTCCAAATACTTTTCTGATGCTGATGCTTTTTCTATTGCGAGCTGCCATGAAAGAAACTAAACCATACAACCCGAACACACCAATCAAGATTGCGAGTACCACGAAGAATTGGAAGACGGTATAAATCAGATTTTCAACGATGTAGCTCTGAACTAACATGTCATTGATAAACCTTGCTTCAAAGTAAGCTTTAGGTGCAAATTCTCTGAAGATTCTTTCTATTTCAGGGAGGACTGTCTGTAAGTCGTGTGTATTTAGCTGAATGTTAATTTGATGCATATTACCGGGCATGTGGGAGAGCATAACGGGTACTATTTTATTCTGCAATGATTCTGCGTGATAGTCTTCGACTACCCCAATGATCTTACCTTTCCAGGATCCGAAGTACTTCACTTCTAATCCAAGTGCATCTTCAATTGCAATATTTGCTCTTTTGAGGAATTCCCGATTTACCAGCAGTTGCATCGTACTATCTGAAGTGAATTTGTTTTCAACATTTCTGCCTGACAAAAGGGGTACACCGTAGAGGTCCAAATAAGCTTCATCAATGAATTTGACGTTCATGTGCATGTCTTCAGTTGTTTCCTGACCTTCTATGCTATAACCACTACCCCAGTAGACGTTGGCCTGTGGCGCCGCCATACACCAGGAGGCTTTCTCCACAAAGTTCAATGCTCTATACTCATTGAGGATGGTCGGCATTTTATCGGAGACTTTCTTTGGAAATTCAATGCTTAAGATATTCTCACGATTGAATCCAAGGTCCTTATTCTTCACATAGTGCATCTGAGCTGCCACTATTACTGTGGTGATGATGAGAAGATTAGCAATCACAAACTGAAATACCACCAATCCCTTACGGATAAAGGATTTGCCAGCGCCTTGATTTAGAGTGACCTGATTTTTTAAAGCGGTAATAGGATTGTATCCTGATATAATCATTGCGGGGTAAAAACCAGCAAGCAGGCTTACTACGATTCCTAGTAGAAGTGAGAAGAGAATAACTGTTAAATCATATGAAACGTCGAATCTCACGAT
Organism: uncultured Roseivirgaceae bacterium; assembly: GCA_964653795.1. Classification (GTDB taxonomy): domain Bacteria; phylum Bacteroidota; class Bacteroidia; order Cytophagales; family Cyclobacteriaceae; genus JAWPMT01. Next base: position 50,304 of record CAZZHO010000001.1, read on the forward strand.
AGCCAAAAGTTCATTGAGTTTCAACATGAGGAATTGACCAAGAGTAAACGCTATCAATGTGGCTATAGAAACGATGATGGCGGTCTCACCGATGAACTGAGCTATGAGGCTGCCTTTTCCACTGCCCAATGTCTTTTTAATTCCTACTTCTTTGGACCGCTGCACGGCTAAAGCAGTAGAAAGGTTAATGAAGTTGAGAATAGAGGCAGTTAGGGTAATGACCGCCAATAGCACGAAACCAATTAATACCTCTTTCGGGGAAACATAGGTGGTAGTTTGCTCATATCTGGAATCTGTGTGTACCTCAGACAGAGGTTGAAGGAAGTACTCAGTTCTTTCTTTCTCATATTCTGAGACGTGTTGATGCGCTATGTGGGTTATTTTCTCCTCAACTTCCGAAGTACTCTCACTATCTTCTTTGACGAAATATGCAGAAGCCGTCCAGTAAGCTTCCCAACTTTTCACATAGTCATTATAAAGACTCGGCATTGTCTTATGAGAGATGATCATGTCAAAAGGTGTATTGGTATAAGAGGGCGGGTTTTCTATTACACCCGCTACTTCTAAATCCACATACTCACCTACAGTGACGATTCTACCTACCGGATTGGCGCTACCAAAATAGGTTTCGGCCTTTTTCTCAGTAAGAAAGATTTTGAAAGGTTCATCCAGAGCTTCGGAGCCAGCGCCTCTTAATATGTTAAAATCAAGGTGTTTTATGAAGCTGCTATTGGTGAAGAGAATGGCGTCTTCTTTGAATACCAGGTGTCTCGCTTCAAAATCGAATTCAATAGTCGAGCTCTGAGGACCGTTCATAGGGATAATTTGGCTACCATAGTTGGCCGTATGTGCAAGTGCTTCTCCCATAGCGTTAGGAATGATACCTCGGTAGTTTACCCCATAATCTCCCAGGCTATGCTCAACGATTCTGTAGACACTTTCCTTTTTCTGATGGAAACTGTCAAACCGCAGTTCATATCTCATGATGGAATAGACTACCAGACAGCATGTAATGCCGATACTGAGGCCCAGGATGTTGACCAAAGTATAAAACTGGTTCTTACGGAAGTTTCTTAACGCTGTAGTAAAGTAGTGCTTTAACATCTCTTCAAAAGTTATTCTGACCACTACATATGCAAAAAGGTGCCATAATTATAAAATATTGATAATCAGTATTTTAATATGTTTTGGGCTAGTAAAAAGTGTTTCTTTATGAAACACTTAATTGTTTTCAAATGAAACAATTGGTTAATTCATGCTACAAAATGGGCATTAAATGAGAAAAAGTGGACACATATTGATAGTCGATGATGATCAGGACGTCCTTTTCACGGCGAAAACCATCTTGAAAAGGGAGTATCTAAAAGTATCAGTTGAGAGTAGTCCAAATCGGCTTGAGACTTTGCTTAAGAAAGAAGAGCTGGATATTGTGATATTGGATATGAACTTCAAAGCGGGTGTTACAAGTGGTAATGAAGGTCTATTCTGGCTCAAGAGGATTAAAGAAATAGATCCTTCGGTGCATGTCATTCTCAATACCGCCTACGGGGATATTAACCTGGCGGTACAGTCAATGAAAGATGGAGCTACCGACTTCCTTGTAAAGCCATGGGAAAAGGAGAAGCTATTGACCACAGTGGCTAATGTCTTTGAGCTTCGCCAATCTGGAAAGAAAATCAAGAAGCTTGAAGCTACAGAAACGGCTCTGACCGAGGATATTGATTCCGGCTATTCAGAGCTTGTTTTTCAATCCGCCAGGATGGGTAAAGTAATGGATACAATTAAAAAGGTGGCACAAACCGACGCTTCTGTGCTCATTCTAGGAGAGAACGGAACCGGTAAAGAGGTGGTGGCCCGAACGATCCATCGCCTTTCAGGAAGAAATAAGAATGCCATGATAAAAGTGGACTTGGGTGCTTTGGCTGAATCTTTATTTGAATCAGAACTGTTCGGTCATAAGAAAGGGGCTTTCACAGATGCCAAAGAAGATAGGACGGGCCGTTTCGAGATAGCCGATGGTGGGACCATTTTTCTGGATGAGATAGGTAATTTGAGTTTAGCGATGCAAGTGAAGCTGCTTTCAGTTTTGCAAAACCGTCAGTTTACTCCCGTTGGCTCTAGCAAAGCAATTGATTTTGACACTCGGGTAATTAGTGCTACCAATCAGTCATTGTACGATATGGTTTCAGACGGAGATTTCCGGCAGGATTTACTGTATAGAATAAATGTTGTGGAAATAGAATTACCTCCACTGAGGGAGAGGAGGGAGGATATACCTCTTCTAGCAAATCACTATCTGGCCACCTACGCTCAGAAGTATCAGCGTCCAGGATTAAAAATTGAAGATAGATGTCTTTCTCAGCTTGGTAGTTATCCATGGCCAGGCAATATTCGAGAGTTACAACATGCAGTGGAAAGGGCGGTAATAATGGCTCCAGGTCGAGTACTGAAGTCAGATGACTTTTTATTGCCAAAGACCACCCGGGTCGTATCTCAAAATTCTTTAAATATGGAAGATGTGGAAAAAGAAGCTATTTTGAAGGCGATTGAAAAATATGAAGGTAATTTGAGTAAAGCGTCAGAAGAACTAGGTATGGGGCGAACGACGCTTTATCGAAAAATTAAAAAATACGGATTGTAGTTGGAGACTTATTTGAAGTTCAGGTGGCAGGTATTAGGTCGAACATTTCTAATAATTGGTTTCGCCTTTGGTGCTTTTTATTTCTGGAACTATACACCATTTTCATTGATGGTGTTTTGGATGATATTGTTTTCGATACTTTCCCTCGTGGAACTTATTCGGTTTGTTGAGAGGTCCAATAGAGACCTACGAAACTTTCTAATTGGTATAAAACAGAATGACTTTTCGACTATCTACCCTCAAAAGGAAAGCCAGAAGAATCACCTGTATCATGCTTTCAATCTCATTACAAGAGAGTTTATTAAGCTCAGAAGCGAGAAAGAGAGTAACTACCACTTTTTCAAGACGGTAGTAGAGCACAGTCGGGTACCACTCATTGCTTACACTCTTGAAGAACAGCAGGTTACATTGGTGAATGAGGCCGCCAAGGAGCTTTTTGGAATTCCATACATATCAAAGCTTTCCTCCTTGAAAAATGTTGACGAACAGCTTTACAACTCGGTGGTTGATTTGCAAAGCGAAAAGAAAATCTTGTTGAAGGTCCAGGTAAAAAATGATCCCATTACACTTTCTATCGTCTCGAAAGTGTTGGTCTTACAAGAAAACACCTATAAAGTATTGGCATTTTATAACCTCAATTCTGAGTTGGATCAACAGGAGGTAGAGTCTTGGCAGAAACTCATTAGGGTGCTGACACATGAGATTAAAAATAGTGTCATCCCAATTTCTACTTTATCGGAAGTAGTCAATCAGATGATTACAGAGCAAGATGGTTCTGAAAAAGCTATTGAAGAGCTTGATGAGGAGGATCAAGATGATTTACGAATTAGTTTGAGGACAATCGAAAAGAGGAGCAAGGGATTGGTCAAGTTTGTAAATTCATATGGGGATCTTGCCAGAACTCCAAAACTAGAGCTTGAAGAAGTTGACGTAATAAAACTTGTGCAACAGGTTTTGGACCTTGAGTCGGAGGAGCTGAGAAAGAGAGATATTAGATTAGAAACCTCATTTCCTAATCGTCCAGTTTCGACGATGGTGGATACATCAGCTATCGATCAAATCTTAATCAATATTTCCAAAAATGCGATTGAGGCCATGGAGGGAGGTGGCGATTCTCTATTGAATGTATCAGTGTTAGAAGCTGAAGGGTTCGCAAAAATTTCTATTGAGGACAATGGGCCTGGTATTGATGATGAAACTCTCAGCAATATCTTTATTCCTTTCTACACTACTAAGGAAGGAGGCTCTGGTATAGGTCTGCCGCTTTCTAAGCAGCTGATAAGGGCGCATGGAGGAAACATTCAAGTAAAATCCACTGTGGGTAGTGGTACTAGGTTTGAAATTTCCATACCCATCAGGAATAAATAAGGGTATTCTCTAAGAGTCTTTTTTAGCTAATATGAGCTTTAGTTTATTAGATCTTTTTCTGGCAATGGGCATCGGTCAGGGTTTGGTCCTAGTATTGGCCATAGCAAGGTTTGGTAGTGGAAATAAGGGCGCCAATAAGCTTTTGCAGGTTATCATCGTCATGTCAATGTTAATGCTGGTTGGACGAATCCTGGCTTTCGGTAAGTTATCTGAGTTGTCCCTTCGTTTAGGCACATTTGTAGATATCACAATCTTTCTGTTCGGACCTGTATCCTTACTTTTTGCCAAGTCCTACACTGATAGAAAAGCGAAAATATCCATCCTTCATTGGGTGCCAGCCTCCATTCACTTTGTGTTCTTTATTTGGACTTGTTTTCTATCATATGAATCATATGCTCAATACCTCCGTGCAGGGTTTTTCATCTGGGCATTCTTCATAATGGAGACTTTGGGTTTAATCTCGATGATAGTCTACACATTGGCCTCACTGAGACTTGTAAGAATCACTTTCCAAAGAGTTGGCTTTGTCCAAAGTCCACAAAAGCCATTTTTATATGCTCTTTTCGGTAGCCTTTTGGCAATTGAAGTATTTTGGGTATTTGGTTATCTGGAGTCCAACTTCTTTCAAGTAGGATTCAACATTTTGGCTTATCAGAATATTTGGACGTTCATTCCAATCTTCTTCAGTGCCATTACCATCTTTGGTCTATTTAATCCAAAAGTGCTAAAGAGAATAGGTAGTATACCAACAATATCGGAGAGGGTAAGAGACGAAAAGAAAGTCGCTATTATGAAGAACCTGCTGAAGGTGATGGAAGAGGGGGTTTACCTTAATGCAGATCTCAGTTTGCCTGGATTGGCCGCAGAAATAGGTGTGTCAGCCAATGACTTGTCCTGGTTTTTAAATGCTGAATATGGTCGAGGTTTTTACGAGTTCATAAATGAGAGGAGGTTGAAGGCCTTTGAAGAAAAAATTAGAAATCGTGAACATAAGGAAAGGACACTGCTGGCCTTAGCGTATGAGGTAGGTTTTAATTCGAAAACTACTTTCAATAAGGTATTCAAGGAGATGAGAAAAGAGACACCTAGTAGTCTGGTCAAAAAAATCGAAAAAGAGAGGGAGAAAATGGTGGCCTAAGAAGTCCGCATGTGCCCAAAAGGCCGATTCAGCCTGGTTGAGAAGGTTTTTTTGAAGAAAATTCTAAACTCAATCGAATGAAATTTTTAACGAAGATCAATCAATTTTTTCTAGTAGGAATATCATTCTCGCTACTACTAACATCTTGCGGTGGTGAGGAAGATCAAGCTGTAGAGGATACCATATCAGGACGATATGTTGGAGGCTGGAATTCTAATCCTCCAACATCAAACATTTATGAGAATTACCCTATATCTGCCATTGTCACGCTGGTTTCGGAAAACGAGTATGAAGGCGAATTTTTCTTTACTAACTCCCATGTTTCTTGTTGTGGTAGCGAAAATGATGGAACCATTAAAATGTCCATTTCAGGGACGTCCATAACATCCTGGACATACGATGATAGGGTACGAGGTTGTTTTGGTGAGTTTATGGGTTCTGGCACGATTGAATCTGATGGAAGACTCTTCATAGATTTTACCGGAGGCGATTGTGAAGGTGAGCATGCCGATGCTTTCCTCTTTTTAAGAAAGGAATAGGCGTCTGGTTGAATGCGAATGATGAAGTCTATGAAGAGGTTTATGCAGTTTTTGTTGCTGAGCGGTTCGTTTACTATGCTCCTTGCCTTTGTACTAACACCTAAGAAAATTAAAGCACAGAATAGTTTTGGTGGAATAGAGGGCGAGTATGTAGGTGAATGGACATCAGATCCTCCTAATGACAACCGATACAATCAAATTCCAATCTCCGCTATCCTTAGGAGAGTGGATGGAGATCAATATTCCGGTGAATTCTTTTTTACTAAACACCTTGTTCCTTGCTGTGGGGGAGTTGATCACAACGGAACCTTAGAGGTACGATTGGAAGGTCGCAAAGTAGTGAGCTGGATTTATAAGGATGAGATACCAAATTGCAATGGATTGTTTGAAGGTACTGGTGCTATAAATGAGGACGGAGAGATTTCTATTGAATTTGGTGGCAGTGATTGTGAAGGAGAGCACTCCGGGGGCTATTTAGTCTTGCTGAAGGAGTAAGTCAGACTGTACTAGATGAGGATTTTAAGATCTTTAAACTTTGGAGTAAGAAACTTCTTATCTCATCGATTTTCTCATCCTCATCTCTCCTAAACTCTAACCGCATTAGTTTCAATCGCTTTACCGGCGTATCCAGCATGAAATTGTAAATAATATCTTCGTTTCCTTCTTGAAAAGGGCTTGTTTCTGAGCTCTTCCTGACTTTTTCAACTTGCAGTTCCGTGATGTGTTCTTCTCTGATTTTGTTGATATTGGGGATAATATTACCTGTTTCCAATATTAGATAGCCTTCTTTAGAGAATATGATTTTCTGAGGGAATCGCCACTGTCTACTAATCCATGGAAGCAAAACCAGCAAAAGACCAAATAGCAATATTTGTACGTTGGTATAGGATCCAAGTATCAATAATCCTATGCCAAAAAGCCACGAAAGGGCTACAGAAAAATAATGTTTGGATTTACGGGTAATTATTAAATCGCCCTCTTGCAATGTAGAATCGTAATATTCTGCAATTGGATTGGTCAAAGCCCTCTGTTTCTAAATACTTTGGAGAGTTCCTCCTCTTTGAACCCTTTGTATGCGGGTTGTGATAGAATATCAGAAATTTCTTGATCTGAAAATGCCAATTGATCTATTAAATTGGTGACATTGATCTTCTCCAGAAAACTTCTTGAGCGATCATCAAGAAATTGCAATTTGTCATAATTGTTCAATCCTACAGAGGACTTATCTATCATGGCAGTGGTGGTTTACATCAAGATTATCGTAAGTTCTATTACCTAACGGAGAAATCCGAATGAGAGTGTCACCGTTGAAGTAAAAAAACTAAACTTTCGTCCAATAGAACACCACCTAAGTCCTGAAGACACTACTTCTTTATTAAAATTTTTTTTTTGCAATGAGACGAGTCGTAATCACTGGAATGGGAGCTCTTACTCCCATAGGTAACAATGTTTCTGAATTTTCATCTGCCCTAAAGGCTGGTAAGTCGGGAGGAGGTGAGATTACCTATTTTGATACAGCTAATTTCAAAACGAAAATAGCCTGCCAGCTTCAAGGGTTTGACTTGAAAGGCCACTTAGATAGAAAGGAGATTAGAACCAACGATCTTTATGTGCAATATGCATTGGTTGCTACGGAAGAGGCTATTAAAGATGCAGAAGTAGACTTTAATACAGTTGATAGAACAAGGGTCGGTGTAATCTGGGGTACGGGAAATGGAGGAATTCAGAGCTTTCAGGATGAGGTATTGGAATATGCTCAGGGAAATGGCACTCCAAGATTCAATCCTTATTTCGTGCCGAAGATAATAGTGAACATGGCAGCAGGTGTAATTTCAATCAAATACGGACTGAAGGGCATTTCATTCACGCCAGTTTCTGCATGTGCAACTGGTAACACTGCCATTATTGAAGCAGCCAATTATATCAAATGGGGTCAGGCTGATATGGTGGTAGCAGGTGGTTCTGATGCCGCTATTTGTGAGTCTGGTATTGCAGGATTCAATGCAAATAAGGCCTTGAGTACACGAAATGATGAACCAGGGACTGCTTCAAGACCTTTTGATGCTTCGCGTGATGGATTTGTAATGGGCGAAGGAGCAGGTACCCTGATTTTGGAAGAGTATGAACATGCTAAAAGACGTGGAGCAAAAATTTATGCGGAATATGCTGGAGGAGCCATGACTAGCGATGCGCATCACCTTACCGCAACCCATCCAGAGGGAGAAGGGGCTCAGAGAGCAATTTATTTGGGGATGAACGAAGCTGGTATTTCACCATCGGATATTGGCTATGTGAATATGCATGCTACATCGACTCCCATGGGGGATATAAGTGAATTGAAGGCTTTAAGCGCAGTTTTTGGTAGTCTGTCTCCCAAGATTAGCGCAACTAAGTCAATGACAGGTCATTTGTTAGGTGGAGCCGGAGCTGTCGAAGGAATAGCATCCATCTTGGCTATGAACAAGGGATTTATTCCACCCACCATCAATACGAAAGATCTAGATGATCAGGTTCCTGTAGGGCTAGATATTGTACTGGGAGAAGCTGAAAACTCAGATTTCAATTTTGCATTGAGTAATACTTTCGGCTTTGGAGGACACAATGCCATTGTAATTTTTAAGAAAGTAGGTCAGTGAAATCGCAAATTACCCGCTGTAAGCCGGTTGGCAGTCTGGGTTCTAGATGAATGATAGTGCCTGAACTATCATTTTTGTTGGTTTGGAGATCAGCTAAACATGTCTAATCCGATCAAACAAAAAGTAATGATCATGTTGATTGACAAGAAGATTTTTTGTTTGGTGTTCATTTTGAAAATAGTCATAATCGTTTCTTTTTTTCGAATGTAGATTACCTCAGAAAGGGATAAAGTGAATTTTAGATCACTGGCAGTTTTTAAACGATAACCACACGAAATGCCAGATAAACGAATCTTTTAGGTTTTGAATTCTAACGCTTTTGAACAATTATTTAAAAATTGTAGTTGGAGGTTCATTCACTGAAAAAATGTCAAAATCCACCAATGATTATTTGTAGTCTTTAATCATATGGTAAATTTTATTGTGATCCTTGAAATTGCCTGGTTATTTTCTTTGAAGTTATTGTTAAGGGTTTCACATTTGTAGATGTTCCAAAAGAGGAATTTGATAATAATTAAGAGTTATGAGAAGAAATTTTCTATTTATAGCGGTGCTGTTTTTGTCTTTCGGCGCTTTAGGTCAGCAGTCATTTAGGTTCAATTATGCTGAAGGGCAGCTAGATGATTCAGAAATCCTTGACTCGGATTTGAGACCTCACTACTTAGGTCAGGAATTTAGTTTGAAAATGGCGATGCTTTGGAAATCTTACACATGGTTGGAAGAGGCGAGTGCGGTTAACCCTGCTCCCAAAAGAGTAACGGATAAGACGCCAATTTTTACAGCTATGAAGAAATTGAATAGTTATTACAAAAAGCAATTGAAAGCAGGGACTATCACTGAAGCCTTAGCAAAGGAGAAATTGCAGAGAGTCATGGACATAGTACTGTGTATCAGATATCAAAATACAATTGAATTCGAAGAGTTCTTATTGCAGAAAGCGAATAAAAAACCAGCGGCCTTAGATGAATTGTTTAGCCAGAGAGTGACGCTTTCAGGATCTTCTAAATACAACACTGCACTATCAAGCGCAGGTAACTAGTAAGACATTTCAATTCCGACACTTTTTAAGTCCTCCCAATAACCAGGGTAGGACTTTTTTATTACCTCTGGCTCCTTAACAGTAAGATCACTTCTTAATGCCAATGGTCCAAAAGCCATGGCCATCCTGTGATCCTCATAGGTCTCTATCTCTGGGGCCTCAAAATCGTCATTTCCTGGTACCAGCTGCCATTTGGTTCCATCAGCATTTTCTATTAGTTGAGTGCCAATTTTGCTCAGCTCCCTTCTCATAGCATCAATCCTGTCGGTCTCTTTGATTTTCAGGGTTTCCAGACCTGTCATATGTAGGGTTATTCTTTTCAGAGCAGCTGCTACCATTACACCTTGAGCTAGATCAGGACATGTTTTGAAGTCAATTGACAATTCTTTTTCAAATTCTTCCTCTTTGCGAATTGTAAGTTGGTTGTCTTCAAAGTCTGTAGTAACTCCGAAAGATTTCATTATTTCTACTATGCGGCTATCACCTTGAAGACTTTGTTTTTTTAATCCTTTCAGTGTCAATTCAGCTTCTTCCGCTACAGCAGCCATTACATACCAATAGCTTGCTCCTGACCAATCACTCTCTACTGTGTGATCTTTGCTCTGATAGGGTTGCGGCTTTATTGAGATAGTGTTGTCAGACCAGATGTGGCTTATGCCGAACTCTTGCATTAAGCTCAATGTCATTTCTATGTATGGCCTGCTAAATATATCTTCAGTCAAAGTAAGGTTCAAACCGTCTGGCAAAGACGGGGCGATCATAAGTAAGGCACTTATAAATTGACTGGATATATTGCCAGGTACGCTTATCGCATTTCTTTTTTGGTGCCTTAATGCATTGATACTCAAAGGGGGGTATCCAGTGTTTTCAAGATATTTGATTTCACATCCGAGCTCGTTTAGTGCATCTACCAAAATACCTATCGGTCTCTGTTTCATTCTTTCAGTTCCGGTAATGGTATGCCCTTGACCTTTCAAAGCAAGGTAGGCAGTACAGAACCTCATGGTCGTTCCAGCTTCCATCACATCCCACAGCTTATCTTCCTGGTTGAGCAATCGAAGCATCGTCTGGGTGTCCTTAGCATCACTTACATTCTTTAGATCAAAAGGCTTTTCCGAGAGGGCGGACATGAGTAAAAGTCTGTTGCTCTCGCTCTTGGAAGAGGAAAGATGGATGGTACCGTGAAGTTTGGCACTGGATTTGTATAAGTGTAGGCTCACTGTAAGGTGTTATTCAAAAACAAAAACCGAAATAAATACGTCTTTAATCTTATGGCAACTTTAGGCAAAACTATTCTCTCTATTATCGCTTCATCTTTGTTAGCTGCGCTTACTATAGTGTTCGTTTCACCGAAGAAAGTGTTCAAAAGTAAAACGGTCGTTCAGAAGACAAGCACTTCCAAATCAAAAGAAGACAAAGACAATCTATTCATATAGGGCATTGTAAAACTCATATGCTTCTGCAATGTCGGAAGTAGTGACTCGTATATTCCATTCGCATTTCCCTATTGACGAAAGGAGGGAAAAGTTGATTTGATTTCCCTCATTCTTTTTGTCTTGTTTCAAAAGACTGGCAATTTCTTCGATCTCTGGTAAGTCCACTTTATCAAAGTTTCCTGCTATATACCCAGATATACCCAGGAGCTCACGATTTGTTAGCCCCAGCGACATCTCAGATAATTTTGCTTCTAAAATCATCCCCACGGCGATAGCTTCTCCGTGCAAAAGACTGTTTGCTTTTTCTAAAAAATGGGTTTCAATAGCATGCCCGAGAGTATGACCAAAATTCAAAATTTTCCGCAGCCCCTTTTCGGTTGGATCTACTTTCACCACTTCTCCTTTAATATAGACCGATCGCTCCAGAAGCCGATTCCAGTCTAGTCTCTCACTAAACTTCTCTTGAGAAATGGCCAACCAGTAATTATGGTCATAGATCAATCCATGCTTTATCACTTCTGCAAAACCTGACCTTAGCTGCCTTTCGTCCAAAGTATCTAGAAAAGTTGTATCCAAGATTACCAGGTTGGGTTCTTGAAAGACTCCAATATGATTTTTCAGTCCCTCAAAATCGACTCCCACCTTTCCTCCAATACTGGCATCCACCTGCGCCAACAAGGTTGTGGGGATGTTACAGAAATTAATGCCTCTTTTGTAGGTGGCAGCCACGAAGCCACCCATATCTGTGATTACGCCGCCTCCTAGGTTAATCATCAAAGAATTACGAGAAAGTTGCATGGAAGTCAAACCCCTCCAGATATTCTGGCAAGTAGCAAGGGTCTTCTCCGTTTCTCCACTTTTTACTTCTATGATCTGATAAGAAAAGTCTAACTGAAGTTTGGGTAAGCAATATTGATTACTGTTTTCATCTACAAGAAATACAATTTTATCAAAGGAATTTTCTCGTATGAAATTCTGCAGTACTTCCGATACAGCATCAGTCAAAACTACATTTTTCGGTATGGACATAGAAGTAATAAATTCGAATGGCGAATTAACAGAATCTTTAGTGTTTTACAGAGAATTGGTCTTCATATTGCTGAACAATCAAAGACCCCTACAAATTATATTTGCATCGCTTTTTTGATGATTACATGGCAGACCCCAGAATTACATTTGAAGACACCTCCGTAGCTTTTGCCTCAAAGACTAATTGGGATTTGAAAAAGGCCCGATTGGTTTTTGAAACCATGAAATATCCTTGGATGGTGAAGCTTGGTACGACCCTTACTACTCGGGCTTTAAATTGGCATTTACCGGTAAAAGGCTTGATCAAGAATACGTTGTTTAGCCAATTCTGTGGAGGAGAGTCTATTCGTGATTGTCAAGCAACAATTGATGCTTTAGGTCAATATGGTGTTCAGACTATATTAGACTATTCAGTGGAAGGGCAGGAGAATGAAGACAGCTTTGATGCTACGCTGAGGGAGTCGTTGGAGGTTGTAAGTTTTGCGAAGAACCAAGAGCATATAGCTTTTTGTGTTATCAAGTTTACTGGGTTGGGGTCCGCTGCTTTAATGACAAAGGTGCAAGCAGGTGAGACACTTACTTCAGAGGAAAAAGAACAATACGAGCGCTTTGAGAATAGGGTGCATGTGCTTGCTGAGGCGGTTGCTCAGAATGGCCTTAGGCTGATGGTGGATGCGGAAGAAACCTGGATCCAGGATGAGATAGATCGATTGACTTACGAACTGATGATGCTTCACAATAAAGAGGAAGCCATAGTTTACAATACCTACCAACTATACCGCCATGAGGCGCTCAAGAATATGCAGAGGGCATATGATCGATTGGGTGGTAAAGGTTTTTTCTTCGGTGCCAAAGTAGTACGAGGTGCATATATGGAAAAGGAGCGCGCTAGAGCTGAGTCATTAGGTTATGTCGACCCCATCCAGCCAGACAAAGCATCCACTGATAAGGATTATAATCTGGCGCTTGATTTTGCTTTGGCTCATATCGAGAAGTTCAGACTTTGTGCAGGAACGCACAATGAATTATCATCTTCTACACTTGCGGATAAGTTCGAGGAGGCAGGTATCGAAAAGGGAGATAAAAGAATATTTTTTGCTCAGCTTCTTGGTATGAGCGACAATATCAGCTTTCAGTTAGCTAAGTCTGGCTACAATGTCGCTAAGTATGTGCCATATGGCCCTGTGAAGGAGGTTTTACCTTATCTATTTAGGCGTGCGGATGAGAATACTTCCATCGCTGGTCAAAGTGGACGAGAGTTGACTTTGGTAAAAAAGGAAATTCAAAGACGTAGGCAGGTTGGTTGATGGTTCCTACCAGCTAGGAATGCTACTTTTGCGTTTTGAAAAATTGAAATAGGCTTACTCGGCTATCAAGAGAATATTATCTATGCTAAGCGAACAGGAAATTCAGAGAAGACAGGCACGTGAAGAATTGATGCAAATGGATATCAATCCGTATCCGCCGGAGTTGTTCCCGGTATCAACCACTGCTGAAGAAATCGCTAACGAATTTGAAAGCAATCCAGATAAGTTCAAACAGGTAGCCATCGCGGGTAGGATTATGTCTCGTCGGATTATGGGTTCGGCAAGCTTTTCTGAACTCCAGGATCATACTGGGAGGGTGCAGTTCTACGTGAGAAGAGATGATATCTGCCAGGGAGATGACAAAGAGCTGTATAACACGGTATTCAAGAAGAAGCTGGATATTGGAGATATTATAGGGATTGAAGGCTTTGTATTCAAAACACAGGTTGGAGAGATATCTATTCATGTTACTTCTCTGAAAGTTTTAAATAAGTCTTTGAGGCCTTTACCCATTGTAAAAGAGGCGGTAGACGAAGAAGGAAACAAAAAGACTTGGGATGCCTTCAGCGATCCAGAGCAGAGGTATCGTCAGCGCTATTTGGATCTAATAGTCAACCCCGAGATCAAAAAAGTATTCCATCAGAGGGCTACGCTTGTTAATACCATTCGAGAATTTTTCAATGGCAAAGGATATCTCGAAGTAGAAACACCAATATTACAACCCATACACGGTGGAGCTGCCGCAAGGCCTTTTAAAACCCATCACAATACCTTGGATATGCCATTATATCTGAGGATAGCGAATGAGCTTTATCTAAAGAGGTTGATAGTAGGAGGATTTGAAGGCGTATATGAATTCGCCAAAGACTTTCGAAATGAAGGTATGTCCCGTTTTCATAACCCTGAGTTCACTCAAGTCGAATTGTACGTCGCTTACAAAGACTACTTCTGGATGATGGATTTGATGGAGGAGGTAGTCGAGAAAATTGCATTAAACCTGCATGGAGATACCAAGGTGAAAGTGGGGGAAAATGTTATAGATTTTCAACGTCCCTGGAAGCGATTTACCATGTTCGAAGCTATTGAACACTTTGCGGGTATCGATATCTCCGAGATGGAGGAAGAACAGCTCCGAGAGACTGCCAAGTCTTTGCAAGTGCCTTTGGATGATACCATGGGTAAAGCCAAAATCATTGATGAGATATTTGGAGAGAAATGTGAGGCCCAATTGATACAGCCCACCTTTATTATGGATTATCCTGAGGAGATGTCTCCTCTGACCAAGAAACACAGATCGAAGCAAGGATTGGTCGAGCGGTTTGAGGCAATATGTAATGGAAAAGAGATCATGAATGCCTACTCCGAGCTTAATGATCCTATTGACCAAAGGAAACGATTCGAAGACCAACTGGAATTGGCGAAAAGGGGCGATGAGGAAGCGATGGTGCTTGACGAGGACTTTTTGAGAGCCTTGGAATATGGAATGCCACCAACTTCTGGAGTTGGATTAGGTATTGATCGCATGACCATGATCATGACGGATTCTCACAGTATCCAGGATGTGCTGTTTTTTCCTCAGATGAGGCCAGAGAAGAAGTCCAAAGGGGCTGACCTTGCTGGTGATGAGAAAGATGTTTTTGAGGCGCTGGAAAAAGAAGGGAGCATGGATTTGACTGTACTCAAAGAGCAAGCAGGTTTATCCAATAAAAAATGGGACAAAGCCATAAAGAAGCTGACCCAAGGTGGGTATGCTAAAGTCACTAAGACTGAGGAAGGTTTGACGGTGGAAGTATTGGGCTAGCTATTGCTAGCCACTGACTTATTAGCCAATACCCGATATTTATCCATGATTCTGAAAACGATGTGCCTAATGAATCGATCATTATCGAATCTGTCGTTTCCAAAAATTCCGGAAGCATAGCCTTGCCATACGGTCTTTTTCTTTCTTCTATCGTAAAAAGAAATTAGTAGTGTTCCTTCTCGAAGGTCACATTGAATAGGGTCATACCTTTCTCTAGAGCTAGCTCCGTAGGTACCGCCCTCTACATATGGATTGAAAGAAGTAATAACCGAATCCTGTTCTCCGCCGGAAGAAGCTCGGTCGCTTATACTTGCTGAAAAATTTTCCTGAACCCATTGCTCGAAGTTGGGCTGGCTATATCCTTGAAGCTTGAAGTCTTCATAATAGAGCTTATAGAAAACCAATAGATTGGGTTTCTTTTCCTTTTGTTGATATCCCCATCTGGTGAGGTTCTGACCCATAAATTTTTCTATTAACTCCTTGTGCAACTCTGATCCTTCGAAATGCTTATCAGCTACGAAAGCATAAGATGAGTATTTTCCGAAGTTTCCGTCAAAACTGTAATCGGATTCGATGAGGTGACCATAATAGTTTCCGCAACCGCTCAAAACCACAACCATCACAACCATTGGTAAAAAGCTTCTCATATTCAAATTTTCTTGTCAGGTGGAATATACTATTCTTCAACAACAATCGTTTACAAAACCCTTGAGTACCTAGCATATTTATTTCAAATGTACGTGTAAACCAATTATTTACGCTGCATGCATACTAAGTGCTTCTGATTATTTTTGTGTAACCCAAAAATGACAGTTTATGCAAGCATATGTAGCTGTTCTCAATTACGCTATACCCTTTTTTATTGTCCTCCTGCTGACGGAAGTACTAGTTGCCTGGCGAAAGAAGGCCAAAGTCATTCGATCAGTGGACACGCTCGCAAGTCTCAGTTCTGGGTTGACCAATGTTATCAAGGATGTACTAGGGTTGACAGTAGTGATCATTTCCTATGCATGGGTTGAGGAGCGCGTAGGAGTACTGGATATAGAAGCAACGTGGTGGGTATATCTCGTAGCTTTTCTTGGGATTGATTTTGCTGGTTACTGGTCTCACCGACTGTCTCATCAGGTCAATTATTTTTGGAACCATCACATTATCCATCATAGTAGTGAGGAGTTCAATCTTGGGTGTGCTCTGCGGCAAACTATATCCGCATGGTTCTCCATGTCTTTTATTTTCCTTTTCCCTGTTGCTCTATTGGGGGTTCCTCCAGCGGTAATTGCGGTGATTCAACCATTGCACCTGTTTGCCCAATATTGGTATCATACCAGGCTCATCGGAAAGATGGGATTTTTAGAGCATATCATCGTGACGCCATCTCATCATCGCGTTCATCATGCTATTAACGAAGTTTACTTGGATAAGAACCTCTCTCAGATCTTTATCTTCTGGGATAAGCTATTTGGTACTTTTCAGGAAGAATTGGATAGCGAGCCTCCAGTTTACGGAGTAAAAAGACCACTCAGGACCTGGAATCCGATTATCATCAACTTCTCGCACTTGTGGCTTTTGATCAAAGATGCATGGAGGACGGAATCATTAGCTGCAAAATTCAAGATATGGTTTATGCCCACCGGATGGAGGCCTGAAGATGTAGTGGAAAAGTTTCCAGAGGAGGTCATTACCGATGTTCATTCCTATGAGAAATACGATAGCAAACCTTCATTAGGTCTACTTTGGTGGTCCTGGATACAATGGTTGGCAACATTTATAGTCATGATGCTGATGTTCAATAGTATTCCTGCTATCGGGATGTCAAATGCAATTTTGGTGGGGGCATTTCTGGTTTACACGATTTTTTCTTTTACAATGCTCATGGACAAACATCCATGGTCTCTTATGGTGGAGTTCATTCGAGTAGCATTTGCTGTAGCAATCGTCTATTTTCAGTCCAATTCATTGGGTTTAAACTCAATGGCAGGCTACTTGATTTTAGGATATAGTATGCTGTCCTTAATTCTAACTTTTTACTTCTTTAACACGGAGAAAAGGAGTTCCGGCTTGGTTGAGGCAACAGCCTAGGGCATTATTTCCTTCTCAGGTCATAGAACACCCCTAAAGAAATAGAAGGGCTGGCCAGAATATTTTGACCTTTAAAAGCACCTAGTACAGACCCAGATATTCCCAATCCACCTTTGAAATTATAGGCCACTTCTGGTCCAAAAGAAATGTATTCTGTGTTGTTTGAGAATATGCCGGTTTGGCTTGCTTCAGCATTTCCATTTTGTAGGCTCTCTACCCAATCCATTTTCAATGCTAAGAACCATGAATTTATGGAGGTACCAGCTTCCAGTCCTGCTCTAAATTCATCAGAGAATCCATTCGTCCTGTTATTGATGCCTAAATACCCGGCGGCATAGAATGGTTTTGGGTAAAAGGAATAGCCTGCATGGACTCTGAGTATTTGGTTGAATTCACCGTCACCTGATTGAAGTAGTTGTGAATTACCACCGTTTGTTTGACCTGAGGGAATCCCAAAGACCAAGCTTGTAGATAAAACGAATGGCCCCTTTTTCAAGATTCCATACTGTAATCCCAGATTTACATCTCCAAAGCTATTTGCTTCATCAGCCTCTTCCATGTTTGGAGAAAGAGTGAATTCTTGAGCGTTAATTGTATTTCTAAAGAAGAATGGTACATAAGCAACTGCTGTTAAATTATTTGTTAGTCCATATTCTCCATAGAAGCTTGAGATATAAACACCAGCTGTTTTGATGTCTCTGATAGTACCTTCAGGAGTATAGAAACTCTCCGACACTATTATGGTCTCTGACAATTTAAAAAATCCCTCACCTTTAGCTTTTGGCCATGCGCCCTGCGCCGAACCGCAAAGTGATGCTAAAGAAAATATAGCGATAAGTGCTTGTTTCATGATTAATTGCTTAGTTCAGCTGTTCCAAATCCAACACCAAAAGGCTTGCAGTAGAGAATTACAAAGTTGAAGTCACCAATCCCTACACCACTTGGGATTTCATAGATGTCTGCTCCCCTTGTCGATCTTAAATCTCCGAGCTCAATACCGCCAGTAACACCTGTAGCCGAATTGCTCAAATAGACATATAATCCGGGACCATTTTGTATAGAAAAATTGTCGGAAAACTCTAACTGAATACTTCCATCACTATTGGTTACGAGACTAACGGAGCCAGAGGCTGTATAGCCGTTTAACCCTCTGATATCCCCTGACCTTGTTAGTGCTTCAGATGATCCGATGGTGAGATCAATAAAACCTTGAGCAGAACCGGAAGAAACTAAAATCCTTACCATGCCATCGCTAACGCCTGTAACAAGCCCGTTTTCATCGACAGTTGCTATTGATTCATCTCCGCTGCTCCATGCTACTTCTACGCCGCTTACTTCCATTCCACTTACGTTAAGGGCTCTGCTGCTCAACTGTAAAGTACCTTCCACATCCAATAGCGCGTTATCACCAACAGAATTGACTTCTAAAATTGCTACTGCCTCTGCGTCATCTATTACCGCAATCATAATAGGTTCGCTTGCTACCCCTAGTGCCTCGGCGGTTACGAATGCATTTCCAGTACTCAAAGCTTCTACCATTCCAGTTTCTGATATACTGACAATGTTAGGGTCCGAACTACTCCATATGGCATCTTCGAATGCAAAAGATCCTCCTAAATCACTAGTGGCGATTAGATCTAATGAAGCAGTTTCGCCAACCAACTTGGCGAAGTTGCCATTGACTGTGGTAACGTCGCTTGGCGGCACAATTTCAAGAGATGCTAAAGTGTCCTCCACCAGGTCAATGCCGGTACAAGCTGGAAGTACAAGGAGAAAAAGCAGTTTTCGAAGATTCATTCTGATTCTATTATGATCCTCAGTACTGAAATGTGTACCTACAGGTTTCTTAGCACCTGTGTCTATCCTCCTTGTTTGTCAATGAGAAGACCTTCAGGCGGGCATAGAGCCCTTAAAAAGAGTCTAAGAAGTTTCTTCTTCTTTTCAATTTCAGTTCTTGTAGTAATGGATCTCTAGGCTGGATAACTAGCTGGAAAGATTGGAATCTTCCAAAAGGAACTACATTAAAACTTAGCGTCCAGCAGTGCAGGTCTCTGTTTATGCTGATTCTTGTCGTTGTGAAATCTTTGGCTTCAAGATCATATCCAGAGTTAAATGATACCTGAGTCTTTGGCGTTAGTGCAAGTGAACCGCTGAAGGCGAGCGTTTGCGTGATATTGGGATCTTCAAAACCTACCTTACTCCTGGAAATGGAATAGTTCACAGATAACCTCCAAGGCAGATTGAAATCTACATAGGCTTCTGGGTTATTCTGAATTTGAGCTATTTCGTCTTGAGTGCCAAAGCCATCGGCTATAGACGGATCATCAAAAAAGCTGGTCCCCAGCCCCCCGCTTTGATTGGCAGAGTCATTTGTATCCTCAGGTTTTTTATCTCTTTTGAAGGTATTGGGACTAAGGCTTAAGGATATATTGGAGCCGATTCTCTGTAGTTGTCCTATACCTCTGCCAGCATCCCAGGCAAAGCGATTGACTCTTCTTTGTTCCACTCTTCTGTTACCAGTAATGGAAGTTTCTTCACTTATCAGTTCATATATATATGGGTCCACATTACCTGTCAGGTTGATGCTGATCGTGTTTTGGAACAAACTGGTTCTTGCTCGAAAGGAAAAGTCACTGAGCTGAAAAGAATCTGCTGCAAAGTTGTATCCCGTACTCGCCGATAGGTTATCGAATATCTTGATTTTCCGAAACTCTTCACCAGTTGTGTCTTTCAAGTTTCTAACCTTCATTTCAAGGTTATTTTGAAGGCTGAATCCCACAGTTTGGCTTTCTCCAGGAGGATTAGTTTGATAGAGGAATCCTTCGTATTTACTTAATCGCCTGGTGTTACCGATACTGTCTATTTGTACCTCTGATATTACACCTCTGCTAGGGTCAGTGAAGTCAGGGTTGTAAGAAAAGGATAAACTAGGGGTGATGACATGTCTTATCGCTTCAATTCTTTTGCCTTTTACGAAATAAGTACCATACGTAACAGTATTGATGGAAGCTCCGGTCCGCCAGTTTCCAGTTCTACTAAACTGATTGAGTGTATCTACTCTCACACCATTCAACTCTGCATCATACTCGTAAGAGAGCTCCTTAGTGTACCAAAACTCCTGGTAGTTAAAAGTTGGAGACAGTGTGAAATGCTTTAAAACATTCAAAGATGTAGAGATGGGTATAGTATGTCGGCCTCCAAGCCTGGACCTTTCGAAAACTCTATCTAACTCATTGAAGAACTCCAATGTGTCCGAATCTGCCTCGTTCTGATTCACAATATTCACACCTGATATGGAGGAGGAAACAGGGGAATTTGAGAACTCACTGCTTGCTACAAAATTGTGGCTGAGGTTAAGCTTCGCGAGAGGTGATTTACTGTCTCTTACAACCTTTTTCAAAGGATTAATTCGATTTACGTTGAAAGTCATCTCCGGAAAGGTGATTCTCTGAATGTTGGTAGTAATGTTCTGGTTTTGCCTGGCTGCGAGCGAAAGCGAAGCCCATCTATATCGTTGTTGGAAGCTTACATTGGAAGCAAATTGTGAGTTGATACTTCGTTGGAAATCTTGATTAACGAGGTTGTTATTTTGGTTGAATGACGAAGTACCTGCAGAGACCGAAGCACTGAAACTGGACCTTCCTCTTGTCTGGGGAGTATGACTCCATCGAATCCATTGATCATTCACCTTAGTACCGCCCTCTACGTCATCAGTTATGGTCCTATTGAAAGTGTAGGAAAAGTTTCCTCCGTACTTATACCGCTTCTTATATCGAGATGAGACATCAAAAGCGGATCCTCCAATCGTGTAAATATCCCCTGTTACCTGCAGATCAATATATTCACTTATGGCCCAGTAATATCCGCCATTTCTCAAGTAATAACCTCTGCGTCTTTCAGTACCCCATTGCGGGAAAATGACTCCAGAAACCTTTTTCTTGGGTTGAGGAAACATCCCAAAAGGGAACGCCAATGGGGTAGTTAGAGACTTATTTTCAGTAGATCGAAATTTCAGGACAAAAGGCCCAGAAACGACCTTGTCTCCCGGAATCAATTTCAATTTGCTGGACTCTATAAAAAAGTGAGGATCTGCAAGGCTACACGTTGTGTATCGCGCATCTCGAATGAATAGCTCATCATTTTCATTCTTCTTGACTTTGTCACCATGCATGAAAGCACCATCCTGTTCTGTGACAACACCCTGAATTACAGCCCGCTTGTTTTTGAAATTGTATACAATATCCTCTGTTTCGTAAACATCCTTTCCATCCGAAAAAATAGGTTTGCCAACCTTCCGGCCAACACTGTCTTTCAAGTACGCGGATTTTATAGTTTGATTTTGCCAATTCACAGTTGTCTTTTCAGCGTCGAGACTAATCTCTGCATAGTCGATGTGACTTTCACCGTACATACTAATGGCCTGATTCTTTACATCGAAAAAGATGGAATCTCGAGCGTTGTAGTTGATAGTGGTTTCAATTTCCGACTGGGCGGGAGCCTTAATTGGCACACTGTCGCTCTTCGCTTTTCTCTTGGGAAAAAGCGTAGGCAATGAATCCGGTAGCTGGATCGTTGGAGCTAATGTGGCTTTCGACGATAAACTGTCTACTTGCAATGAGTCTGCCTGAGAGTAACCAGCAATAGTGAAAACAATGAATAAACAGGAAAAAACAACCCTCCGCAAGCAGTCCTTAAATTTTGATTTTGGGGAAAAATCTACATTTTTGCGTAAAATTATCGCATTTTAAATTACAACAGCAGGAGGGTGAAAAATATTGCGATATTGATGACCTTTTCTTTGCTGCTGATCTTGGCATCCTTTTCGCCAACAAATGACCGCAGCGAAATAATCTCCCGAATAGTCATAGATCCGGGACACGGGGGAAAAGACCCTGGAACTCACGGGGCCATCTCAAAAGAAAAAGATTTAGCACTCAAAATAGCCAAACATTTGGGGCGTATAATGTCTGAAGAACTTCCGGATGTGGAGGTGCTTTATACCAGGACGGACGACAGTTTTCCTACCCTGCAAGAGCGTTCTGATTTCGCTAACAAAAGTGGTGCAGATCTTTTCGTTTCGGTCCATTGCAACTGGATAAGCAATCCTCGAGTATTTGGTACTGAAACTTACGTAATGGGTCTGCATAAGAACGACGAAAACTTCGAAGTGGCCAGAAGAGAGAATGCGGTCATTCTGCAGGAAGATAACTACGAAGAAAATTATGATGGTTTTGATCCGAACTCCCCGGAATCCTACATTTTTCTAACGCTTCAGCAAAGTGCATTTCAGGCAGGTAGCCTCTCGCTGGCGGAAAAAATAGAAAACCAGTTGGGTACTCGAGCTGGCCGCAGAAGCAGGGGAGTGAAATCTGCAGGCTTCTATGTACTGTTTAATACCACTATGCCTAGTGTTTTGGTGGAGACAGGTTATTTAAGTAATGCCACTGAAGAAAGAGACCTCAACGATGACTTAAAACAACGCTATATTGCGTCAGGGATCTATCGTGCGATCCGCGATTATAAAGAAGAAGTTGAATCCACAAATTAGAGGTAGGTGTCAAAAGAAATACGAATTGCCATTATAGCCATTGTTTCGGCTGCAATACTGTATTATGGTTTCAATTTTTTGAAAGGCTCTGATTTCCTTTCAAGGTCCAATTATTACTACGCCATATATCCAAATATTGGCACTCTGGCAAAATCCAATCCTGTCAAAATAAATGGGGTGCCTGTTGGTAAAGTAAATGGCATTAAGCTTTTGCCAAATCAAGGAAATAAAGTATTGGTCTCATTTGACGTCCAAGAGGATGTGATATTGGGGGATAGCTCGGTTGCGGAGCTCAGCAGTGATCTTTTGGGAGGGAATTCCATCGTCATTAAAGTTGGAAAAGTGCTAACACCTAAAGAGCCTGGAGATACTATTATCTCGAGAATAGATAAGGGGCTGGAGGAGATCATTGAGAGCGCACAGCCTGTGGCTAACAACTTAAACCTTACCATTAACCGGCTAAACGAATTGTTGGCGGAATTTCAAGGTCTTGGCACTGAATTGCAGACTACAGTCAAAACCTTAGACACCACTTTGACTACAGTCAATAGGTTGATGGTGCATAACCAAAGTGCTATTTCCGGAATACTTAGAAATACTAATTCGGTGATGGCGAACGTCAATCAAAGGGTTTTGGAGCTGGAAGGAATCATGACCAAAACAGGTGCTGTATTGGATTCAGTAGATGCTGCCAGTATTGCCAATACATTGAAAGAGATGGAGATGCTCACCTCTCAAGTGGCTGATTTGACTCAAAAAATTAATGAGGGTGAAGGTACCATTGGCAAGTTGATGACAGATGATAGTCTTTACGCAAACCTGAATAAGCTGTTAATGGATTTAGATACTTTGGTGGTCCATTTCGATCAATATCCGAAGGACTTCCTTGCTCCTTTAGGTCGTAAGCACAAAAAATTGAAAGGTAACTAGAGCTCAATGCCAAAATCGGATATCACATTCAGTAAGAATGAAGATGAAAACAAACTCCTATTAGATAAACTAAAGCACCGTCTTTCAAAGGTTTATTTGGGTGGAGGGGAGAAGAAAATCGCTTCTCAACACAAAAAGAACAAGCTTACTGCAAGGGAGCGTATTGATTATCTTTTGGATAATGGCAAGCCGCAAATGGAAGTTGGAGCATTTGCAGCGGATGGCATGTATGAGGAGCAGGGTGGATGTCCATCTGCTGGGGTTGTAGTAGTGATCGGTTATGTCTCGGGAAAACAGTGTGTGGTGGTAGCGAATGATGCGACAGTGAAAGCTGGCGCTTGGTTCCCTATGACAGCAAAGAAGAACCTCCGAGCTCAGGAAATAGCCATGGAGAATCATCTGCCTATAATTTATTTGGTGGATAGTGCAGGTGTGTTCCTGCCAATGCAGGATGAGATCTTCCCCGATAAGGAACACTTCGGAAGGCAGTTTAGAAATAATGCTGTGATGTCTTCTAAAGGCATCGTGCAAATAGCGGCTATTATGGGAAGTTGCGTCGCCGGAGGGGCTTATTTGCCTATCATGTCAGATGAGGCCTTGATAGTCGATAAAACAGGTTCCATATTCCTTGCCGGTAGTTATTTGGTCAAGGCTGCTATCGGTGAAGATATTGACAATGAGACACTAGGAGGTGCCACTACGCATTGTGAAATATCCGGGGTTACTGACAATAAGTTTGATTCTGATCAGGATTGCCTAGATGCTATAAAGAGGATCTTTGATAAGATTGGCTCAAAAACAGAAGTGAGTTTTGATAGAAAAGAGTCAAAACCACCTCAAAAGTCAGAGAAAGATATTTATGGTCTTTTTCCATCAGATAGATCCCAACAGTATGATGCCAGAGATATAATAGAACGGTTGGTTGATAACTCTGAATTTGACGAGTACAAATCTGATTATGGCAAGACGATAGTATGTGGTACTGCCAGAATTGATGGATGGGCAGTAGGGATTGTAGCCAATCAAAGAAAAGTTGTCAAAGCCAAGAAAAGCGGAGGGAGTAGCGAAATGCAGCTTGGCGGGGTTATTTATTCTGACTCTGCAGATAAGGCTGCTAGGTTTATCATGAACTGCAACCAAAGATTGATACCGTTAATCTTTTTGCATGATGTTAACGGATTTATGATTGGGAGTAGGTCCGAACATGGGGGAATCATTAAGGATGGTGCGAAAATGGTTAATGCTGTCTCCAATTCTGTAGTACCTAAGTTCAGCATTGTGATGGGGAGTTCCTATGGTGCAGGTAACTATGCCATGTGTGGTAAAGCATATGATCCCAGACTTATTTACGCCTGGCCAACCGCTGAGATCGCGGTTATGAGTGGTAATTCTGCCGCCAAAACACTACTTCAGATCAAAATTGCTGGTCTTGAAGCAAAAGGGCAGGAAATCAGCGAAGAGGAGAAGGACAAGATGCTGAAGGAGATTAAAGATTCTTATGATGAGAAGATCAGTCCATACTATGCGGCATCTCAATTGTGGGTGGACGGTATTATAGATCCTCTTGAAACCAGAAAAGTTATTTCTGAAGGCATTAACGCTGCGAGCCATGCTCCCATTGAAAGAAACATGAATGTGGGGGTAATCCAGACATGAAAGAATCTGAATTAAAGGCTTTAGTAGTCTTATTGGATGACGAAGATCATGAGGTAATTACCCATGTTGAGCAACAGATTATGTCTATGGGCACAAGTATCATCCCCTTCCTGGAACAAGAATGGGAGATTCACTTTAATCCTACTTTGCAGCGTAGATTGGAAGATCTGATTCATCAGCTTCAATTTGAGCTAGTCCAAGAGAGGCTTACCAAATGGAGGGAAGGGGAGATGTCTGATTTGTTGGAAGGTCTTTGGATTTTATGCACTTATCAATACCCTGATCTAGAGTATCAGACGCTTTCAAATCAAATTGAGGAGTTGTATATCGAAATATGGCGGGAGCTACGTGATGATTTATCACCATTCGATCAAGTGAAAGTCCTCAATAGTGTATTTTTTGATCGCTTTGGTTTTAGAGCAAATACGAAGAACTTTCATTCTCCCGCTAATTCTATGTTGAATGCAGTGCTAGAAAGTAAACGGGGAAATCCGATCTCTCTTGGAGCCATTTACTCCTTGGTGTGTTCGAAGCTGGAAATGCCAGTATATGGTGTGAATTTGCCGAATTTGTTCATTTTGACTTACAAGTCCGAAAAACTTCAGTTCTATATCAATGTATTTAACAAGGGTCTGATTTTTTCAAAAGAGGACATTGATAATTACATAGACCATTTGCAACTCACGCCTCAGGAGATGTACTTCCAACCATGCTCAAACTTGGATATTGTCACTCGATTTGCCAGGAACTTGGTGGTGTCCTTTGAAAAGCTAGGGGAATACCAGAAAGGTGATGAGGTGAAGACCCTATTGAAGTGTTTAGATCAGAATTACCTTTCTTAAGAGGTCAGATTCTGACTGTGTTTTAAGATCTTCTCTTTTAATTCTTTAGGCTTAAATGGCTTGGAGATAAAGTCATTCATGCCTGCGTTCGTGACATCCACGTGAAGGTTCGAGATAGTGTCAGCGGAAATCCCAATAATGGGAGTTGAATTCATGTTGATTTTCGTTCTTACCATCTTAGTGAATTCATAGCCATCCATTCGAGGCATCTGAAGGTCCAGAAGTACGAGATCAAAGTGATCATTACTGATCATGTCAAGGGCGTGATCTCCATCTTCAGCTAGATCGTAGCTTATTTCCCATTTTTCAAGAAATTGCCCAATCATGATGCGATTCATTTCATTGTCATCTACAACAAGAATTTTCAGGTCACTAGGAATACCATCTTCCCTAATTGCATTTCTGCTTTCTCGGAAAGCCGAACTTTTGGCTAGACTTACTCTAAACGAAAGAACATTTCTACCACTCTCTTTTTTTGAAATCCATTGTCCTTTGAGTGATTTTACAATTGACTTTGCAATAGCAACAGGCAATTCTTCTCCATCAAAATGACTTTCTTTCCTTTTGCTTACCTGATCTGTGTCGAGTAGCAAACTGTCGCTCTTATCCTCACTTCCTTCATAAGCGACACTGAATTCCACTTCTTCATTCAAATCAGCGTTCCGTACTGGTTTCGCACTCAGAATTACCTCATTTTCAGAGTTTCTTATACCGTGATTTAGCAGGTTTCTAAGAGTTTGCTTTATCCTCTTGTCATCCCCGGATACGTTGGCGGGTAAGAAAGGATCTATATCTGCAGAAACCTTGACATGGTTTTTATAGGCATTTTCTTTTGCTTCCTCTATTAGCTCCAACAAAAGAGCTTGTAGGTCAAACTCTACTTTAATTATCTCCAGTTTGGAGGATTTAGCCAGGTCATGATCTAATAGGTCCTCTAGTAGTTGGATCAAACTGCTTATGGACTTTTCCATACTTCTTGCGTGAGACTTGCTTTCCTCGAGCGTCTTCGCATCTTGTATCAGGTGATTGGTCCCTGCAATAGCGGTGAGGGGAGTCCTGATTTCGTGGCTCATGATAGACAGAAAATCTTCTCTCGATTTCCTGGGCTTAGACATCAATTCTTTCTTTTGATCAGGCTTTTCCTCCTCATTTTTTGATGTGGCGCCCGATCTTCTACTTTGTGTAGTTTGTTGAAATACACCAACAAACAGGCCACTAAAAACTGAAAAAATCAGGAGGTAGAGCCCTTTAAAGGCTGTGGTGAATTCTGTCGCGAGTAGTTTGAGCATTGTTTGTCAAACAATTCTAAATCAAGAATTCTAAGCGTTCCAAAACTTTTCGACCATTTGGCCAAAAGCTACGATAGATGGGTTTAAAGAGTCTTATCTGCTGTAAACAAGGATATATTGCTTCAGCTTTTCCATGGAGAGTGGGACATCTGTGATTTCATTTTTTTTGAGAATCTGCCCAGAAATGGAGTCTTCTTGCAAATCGATCAATATGTGGTCTTTCAAGCTCAAATTGCGCTTACCATACCGCTTGTATATGGCCTCCTTAGCGGCCCAGATGGTGCATAGTGCGGTAAGGTCGCCTCGGTATTTACTTTCGGCAGGATTCAGGAATTTGTCCTGAATACGCTGCATTTTTTGTCGAGGCCATTCCACGTCAATACCACAAGGTTTGGAGGTGTGCAACATGGCCGATGCCACTGGAAAGGAATGAGAAAGGGATATCTGTGCCTTGGAGTCAATGAGAAATGGTTTTCCATTTTCATCCTTCTTGATTCCATGGTAACCAATACCAAATTTCTGACATAAGAGCTTTATCAGTATTCGAGTTGCTAGCCATTCGCCGATTTTATTCCTGTGATAGTCCTGGCTAGCCTCTTCATCATGAAGTGCTTGTAACTGACTATTTGTTTCTGAAATTTTCCACACAGCATATGCTGCGCTCTCGTCTATTTTCTTTGAAAGTAGTAATGGCATTTACCCAACAGGAATCGGAAGCAATGTAATAATTTTGCCTCTCAAGCAGTTGAGAGTGGTTGAAGTAAATAAAGAACACACGCTTACAGGGCATAAAGATTCACTGTATACCATAGCCGTACAGAGCGATTCCAAACTTCTTTCCGCTGGAGGTGACGGAGCGGTTGTTAGCTGGGATTTAAGCACACCAGACCAGGGGAGAGTTGTGGCGAAAGTTGATTCATCGATTTACGCGATACATGCTGAAGACAATGAATTAATAATAGCGCAAAATTTCGAAGGAATCCACCTTGTGAATACAGAGGGAAAGGCCGTCACAAACTCTCTGAAACTCACTGACAAATCCATTTTTGATGTTAAAAAGATACTAGGTAATTACTGGCTGGTTACTGGCGGAGGAGAGGTGTTAGTAGTGGATGAAAGTATGAGGATACTTTACCGACAACAACATTCCCAAGAAAATGGCAGATGCATCCAATATATTCAGGAAAGAGAAGAAGTTGCTGTGGGATTTAGCGATAACACAATAAAAATATTTGATGCTAAGTTATTCGAACGGCGATGGGAGTTTGATGCCCACGGGAACTCTGTATTCGGATTAGCCCTTACATCTGATAGTAAGTTTTTGTTGAGTTGTGGTAGAGATGCTAGGTTCAAAGTCTGGAATACCGATAATTACACACTTGAAACGGAGGTGGTGGCACATATGTATGCCGTGAATTCTTTGGATTTCAGCCCCAGTGGTCAATATTTCGTAACTTGTAGCATGGATAAGTCGGTTAAAGTATGGGAAACTGCAACTTTCCGATTGTTAAAAGTGATAGACAAAGCTAGACACGCAGGTCACGGAACCTCCGTTAATAAGGTCAAATGGATGTCAGAAAATAGAATTGCATCATGCAGTGATGACAGAACAGTTTCGATTTGGTCCGTGAAAATTTCCATCTAATATGAGGATTACTCCATTAGAGATAAGGCAAAAGGATTTTGAGAAGAAACTCCGAGGTTATGATAAGGATGAGGTAAATGCCTTTTTACAATCACTATCCAATGAGTGGGAACGGATACTTGATGAAAACAAGGAGACCAAAATCAGGCTTGATCAAGCTGAGAAGGAAGTTCAAAAACTGAGAGAAGTTGAGAATTCATTATTCAAGACTTTAAAAACAGCAGAGGATACAGGCGCAAATCTTATTGATCAGGCCAACAAAGCAGCCGAACTGCATATGAAAGAAACAGATATGCAAGCAGAAGCGCTCTTAAGCGAGTCTAAGTCCAAGGCTAGAGGAATATTAGAAAGGGCAGAACTTCAGGCAAAGGAGATGATTGAGGAAATGCAGGAAGCCCTGAAAGATCTGGAAAAAAACTATAGAAGCTTAGAAAATCAGCGAGATAACTTGCTGGCAGAGCTTAAAATATTGTCCTCAGATATAATGGAGAGGCTAGATCGTACTAACCGACAAAATACTCCTTTCAAGGTGGAAGACCATATGAAGAGAGTCAGGGACATGGTGCGTGAGTCGGAGCAGCGAATCAACGAGCAAAAGCTGGAGGGAGTTGATGAAAAGACCCTAAATAAGATTCCGGAAATTAACCCCAAGGATGAAAATAGTTTGAATCAGCTTCAGGATTTCATAAGCAGTAAGACAGAACCGAAGGAATCAGAGAAAAGCGTTGTAGAACCCGTAAAATCAACGGATTTAATAGATAAACCAGTCTCAAAGGAGCAACCGAAAAGAATAAAAAGGATCCAGAACGGGGTGACTCGATCATCTGAACACGCTCCGAAAAAGCCAGGTCCTGCTAAACGGGCTAATTCTTCTGATGAGGAAGAAGGTAGTTTCTTTGACTCTTTGTAATTCATAATTTGAAATATGGGTGTTATTCGACTGGAGGGAATAGAATTCTGGGCCTACCACGGAGTTTATGAATCTGAGAAAAAGAAAGGAAACAAATTTGAAGT
Source organism: uncultured Roseivirgaceae bacterium (assembly GCA_964653795.1). GTDB lineage: Bacteria > Bacteroidota > Bacteroidia > Cytophagales > Cyclobacteriaceae > JAWPMT01. Next base: position 80,241 of record CAZZHO010000001.1, read on the forward strand.
AGATATTGCGGTACATTATCCCTTTGAATCTGAACTAAATGACGAGCTAAGTAATACAATCAACTATGAGCGTATTTACGAATTGGTAAGTGCGGTGATGGCCGAATCTAGTAATCTGATTGAACAGGTTGCCGTTGATATTGCCAGGAAAGTGCAGGATGCTTTTAAAGACTTAGAAAAAGTTAGCGTTAAGGTATCTAAGTTCAATCCACCCATAGCTGGAGAGGTTCGCTGTGCTAGTGCTGAGGTAGAACTATAAATCAGTAAAATGGAATCCTCTGGCGTCTGAGCCTTCGTAAAACTCGATCCTTTTGCCCATAATAAACATCAGTTCCCTTTTTTGTATCAGCACTGGAATAGATTGAATCTCAAGCTTTAGATCATCTTCTTTATCCTTATCAAACCCCAATGTCAGCTGCACACCAGCACAACCTTGACCACCTTTCACCGTTACCCTCAGCTTGTAGTCTTGAGGGATATTTTTAGTTTTGAATATTCCTTTAATTTCTGATGCGGCCTGAGGAGTAATCTCTATTGGAGCTTCTTCTGGATTTGCGATCATATTGAAGTTTTGGAACTCTTTAAAATACAAAAGAAGCAACCTTATCATCTAAAATGGACGATTTCGTAGAATTAATTAAAATATTGGGTCCAGCAGGCTTGGTCCTTTACCTCGCTTTCCTTCTGGTAAGATCATTTCTCCAAAAACAACTTGGGGAGATTCAATTGCAAGTATCTCAGAAAAATCAGGAGGTAGTTTTACCAATCAGATTACAGGCATATGAACGAATCTGCTTATTACTTGAAAGGGTTTCGGTCAATAATTTGGTTACCCGCTTAAACAATTCTGAGTATACAGCAAAGCAGCTCCAAAACGTTTTAGTATCTGAAATAAGGGAAGAGTTTAATCATAATCTGTCCCAACAGGTATATATGTCAGATGAAGCTTGGTCTAAAGTTTCAAATGCCATCGAAAGCAATGTTTCTTTGATCAATGAGGCAGGAGAAAGTATGACGGCCGAAGACCATTCCCTCAGCTTGGCTAAGAAGATTTTTGAGTTGGATATGGCCAAAGAGAGTGATCCAATTCAATCAGCATTATTTTTCGTCAAAGATGAAATAAGAAGTGTTTTTTGATATGCTCCAGAGCAATAATCTGCAACTTCAAAGCATTAAAAAGATTGTATTTCAGCGTCTGAAAGATCACACTTTAATTACCCATAGCTTTTGAGATTAATCCTGCAACGAGTTAGCCATGCTTCGGTCCAAGTGAATGCCGAAACTTTAGGGGATATAGATGCTGGTTTTCTGGTATTGCTTGGAGTAGAGGAAGTTGACGATATGACCGATATTGAATGGCTCACTTCCAAGATTGTCAACATGAGGGTATTTCCGGATGAAGAGGGTAGGATGAACCTTAGTGCGCTGGATTCAGGCTGTGAGTTCCTGGTTATTAGCCAGTTTACACTTTATGCCAGCACTAAAAAAGGTAATCGCCCTTCTTTCATACGGTCAGCAAGCCCAGAGCATGCAAAAAAAATGTACAATAGTTTTGTTGATTTACTAAGAACAAAAACCTCAGAAAAAGTGGCCACAGGTGAATTTGGAGCTGATATGAAAGTGTCTCTGGTGAATGATGGTCCTGTCACGATCCACATAGATTCTCGCAACCGGGAATGACCATGAAAGAATGTGAATGCTATTGCTATTTTTGCACCTCTTTTTGGTAGGAGATAGATGGATCACATTCGGAATTTTTGCATAATCGCCCACATTGATCACGGTAAGAGCACGCTAGCTGATAGGCTATTGGAAGCTACCCAAACCGTTACCCAGCGGGAAATGCAAGCCCAATTGTTGGACAATATGGACCTGGAGAGGGAGCGTGGTATTACGATCAAAAGTCACGCAATCCAGATGAACTATACATCTGAAAATGGGGAGTTCGTTCTCAATCTGATTGATACCCCTGGTCATGTGGATTTCTCGTATGAAGTCAGTAGATCTATTGCAGCTTGTGAAGGAGCGTTACTGGTAGTTGATGCCGCCCAAGGTATTGAAGCACAAACCATCTCAAATCTGTATCTGGCGCTTGAGCATGATTTAGAGATAATACCGGTTCTGAATAAAATTGACCTTCCCGGAGCCATGCCAGATGAAGTCAGCGACCAGATCATTGACTTGATAGGTTGCGATAAAGAGGATATTATCCATGCTAGTGCCAAAGAAGGAATAGGGATTCAGGACATACTTGAGGCGGTAGTAGAAAGAATTCCTGCCCCTGAAGGAGATGTTGACGGGGAATTGCAGGCCATGATTTTTGACTCTGTATTCAATTCTTATCGAGGAATAGAGGTTTATTTCCGGGTATTCAATGGTCAAATGAAAAAGGGTGACAAAGTGAAATTTGTCAATACTGGTAAGACTTATGACGCTGATGAAATAGGCGTTTTGAGGCTAGACCATGAGCCTCAGCAGGTCATTTCTACAGGTAATGTTGGATATCTGATTTCGGGTATAAAGGTGGCAAAAGAGGTGAAAGTAGGGGATACGATCACTCATGTTGATCGGCCAACGCAACTGGCGGTAAAGGGCTTTGAAGACGTAAAACCCATGGTTTTTGCTGGTATTTATCCAGTTGAAACAAGTGAATTCGAAGAGTTGAGGGCTTCTATGGAAAAGCTACAACTCAATGATGCCTCCTTAGTATGGGAGCCAGAAACCTCCGCTGCACTTGGGTTCGGCTTTCGATGTGGTTTCCTGGGTATGCTCCATATGGAAATAATCCAGGAACGCCTGGAGAGGGAGTTTGACATGACCGTTATCACCACAGTTCCATCAGTAAAATTCCATGCGGTTGATACCCAAGGAGAAATTATTCAGGTAAGTGCCCCTTCAGAGATGCCTGAGCCCAATACTATTTCACATATTGAAGAGCCATTTATCAAGGCGCAGATCATTTCCAAAGCTGAATACATAGGTCCGATCATTGCCTTATGTATGGATAAAAGGGGTGAGATCAAGAATCAGGTTTATCTAACGAGTGATAGGGTAGAATTAACTTTTGATTTACCCCTTTCGGAAATAGTTTTTGACTTTTTTGACAGGCTAAAAACAATCTCTAGAGGATATGCATCCTTGGACTATGAGCTTGCAGGATATCGTCAATCGACCATGGTCAAGTTGGACATCATGCTAAATGGTGAGAAAGTAGATGCGCTCTCAGCCATAGTCCACAGAGATAAAGCATATGAATGGGGTAAGCGGCTTTGTGAGAAATTACGAGAGTTACTTCCTAGACAGATGTTTGAGATAGCCATCCAGGCTAGTATCGGTACCAAAATTATTGCCAGGGAGACTGTGAAGGCACTTCGTAAGAATGTTATTGCAAAATGCTATGGCGGAGATATATCAAGAAAAAGAAAGCTATTAGAAAAGCAGAAAAAAGGAAAGAAAAGAATGCGTCAGGTGGGTAGCGTTGAGATTCCTCAGGAAGCTTTTATGGCAGTATTGAAATTAGACAGCTAGATCATGGCGAAACTATTGGACGGAAAGGCAGTAGCCTCACAAATTAAAAAAGAGATAGAGGTTAAGGTTAGGCTCTTGAAAGAGGATGGCAAACGTGCCCCTCATTTGGCTATTATTTTGGTTGGGGATGACGCAGCTAGCCATACCTATGTGGGAGGTAAGATCAAAGCATGCAAAGAAGTTGGTTTCGACTACACGTTGCTACAATTTGCAAACACTATTTCGGAAGAAAAGCTTGTTAAGCATATTCGCCAGTTGAATAAAGATGAAGATATCGATGGCTTCATTGTTCAGCTGCCTCTTCCGGATCACATATCAAACGAGATTATCATTGATGCTATAAGTCCTGCAAAGGATGTAGATGGATTTACTAACCAAAACTTTGGTAGTATTCTTTCTGACAATCAACTTTTACTACCTGCGACACCTTTTGGGGTTATGGAGCTTTTGAGTCGCTACAATGTTTCCCTTAAGGGTAAAAATGCCGTTGTTGTAGGCGCGAGCAGAATTGCAGGAGCACCTCTCAGCTTAATGCTACAACTAGAGGATGCGACTGTTACTGTTTGCAATAAATTCACAAATGACTTGAGCCTGCACACCAGAAATGCTGATGTGCTGATTGTGGCGGCTGGGAAACCAGGCTTGATTACATCCGATATGGTAAAAGACGGAGCAGTAGTTGTGGATGTTGGAACTACAAGAGTAAAAGACGAAAGTAGAAAAAGTGGCTATCGTCTTTCAGGGGATGTAGATTTTGAAAATGTACAGGCAAAAGTAAGTTACATCACACCGGTGCCTGGTGGCGTAGGGCCTATGACCATAGCGTCATTACTAGTCAATACTTTCAAGGCATATGAAAGCCTCCAGGGCTAAGGGTTTCAATTCAGAGCTTCCGGTCATGGAGGCTTTCTACACATTACAAGGGGAGGGTTATCACGTAGGTACTCCAGCTTATTTTGTTAGGCTAGGAGGTTGTGATGTGGGCTGTCATTGGTGCGATGTGAAAGAGTCCTGGGAAGCTTCTGATCATCCTTCAAAGACGATAGATCAAATTGTTGAAGATAGTTTGGCTTCTGGATCTAAGAGAGTCGTCATAACAGGTGGTGAACCGCTAATGTATGATTTGACTGAACTAACCAACAAACTACAAGGAGCAGGAATCAAAACACACTTGGAAACGGCAGGAGTTTATCCTTTGACCGGTTCTTGGGATTGGATATGTTTTTCTCCTAAGAAGTTTAAAAAGCCTTTGGATGAATACTACGAGGTTAGTCAGGAACTAAAAGTCATAGTCTTCAACAGGTCAGACTTTGATTGGGCAAAATTACATGGAGATAAGATGCATGAAGAGTGCAAATTATTCGTTCAGCCAGAGTGGTCAAAAGAAAACGAGAACTTACCTGCCCTTATCCAATTCGTGAAAGAAAATCAGGATTGGCGAATATCTTTACAAACTCACAAGTACATGAATATTCCTTGAGGTATCTTCTTCTTACCATTTGCTTAGTTCTTTCTACCCACAGTCTTCATTGCCAGGTAATGGACTCGGAAGATAAAAAGGCAATCAAGTTCGTAGAAAAAGCAGATGATCAAATCAAAGCAAGAGAGTTTGACGAAGCAGTTCAGAATTTGAAAAAGGCCATTAAAAAAGACCCCAAGTTCTCTTCGGCTTATTATAAACTGGCCAATCTGTATTCTTTTCTTCGGCTTATAGATTCATCATACTCCTATTACCAGAGGTATTTTTTTGTAGTAGATAAAACTAAAATAGGCTCTAAAACGGCCTTAGCCTTAAGTAGTAGATTTTTTCAGCGTGGTGATTATGATTTAGCTCGGCAGGCATTTGATTTTGCTGGAATTGAAGAGAGTATGAGTGCAAAAGACTCACTACTCAACCTATCAATCGACTATGCAATGGAGTCTTTAGCAGATCCAATTGAACTGGAGATTAGGCCTATGGACGAGAACATAAATAGTTTTCCTCTCCAATATTTCCCAGTAATGACCATTGATAGACAAAAAATTTTCTATACGAGACGTCTAGGATCTGGCCCTCAGTATGATGAAGATATCGTGCTTTCGGTAAGAGATGGTGATGTGTGGGCGAAACCAGTATCAGTATCACGGAATATCAACTCAGTATATAATGAAGGAGCCTGTTCGGTTTCTGCCGACGGCAATACGATGATTCTAACACTCTGTGAAGGTCGGAAGACAATCGGTAATTGTGATTTGTTTATCTCACGTTTCGTAGATGATTGGAGTGAACCAGAGAATATGGGGCGTGAAGTGAATTCACCCTTTTGGGATTCTCAACCAAGTTTATCCGCCGACGGTAAGACATTGTACTTTTCGTCAAACAGATCTGGAGGATTTGGAAAGAGGGATTTATGGGTCACGCAATTTGAGGAGGGTTCGTGGACTAAACCTGAAAACCTTGGTCCTTCGATCAATACGCCTTACGACGACACGACTCCTTTTATTCACTTCAACAGCGAAACGTTATTCTTTTCTTCCCAGGGACACACAGGCATGGGTGGCTTTGATATTTACAAGACAGAAGAGGATGCTGGGAGTTGGTCGTCCCCCTCTAATCTCGGATATCCTATCAATGACCATGAAAATCAGATAGGGCTTTTTATTTCTTCGGATGGCACGGAGGGCTTTTACACAAGGGATGAAAATGGAAGGAGCATCATTTATCAGATGTCTTTAAAATCTGATTCACTTGTTAGACGGAAAACATCATACTTAACAGGCACTGTTCGGAATAGCGAAACCAACCAACCAGTTTTAGCTCAATTGTTTCTGTACGACCTTGAAACGCAGAAGCGTATCTATCAAACAGAATCCAACGCAGTGGATGGAACGTATTTTGTTGCTTTGAATGTCGATGGAGATTACGGCCTGTTTACTCAAGCTCCTGGCTTTTTATTCAAGGACGAGGCAATTAACTTAAAATCTAACTTTGATGTAACCCCCGACACCCTTGATATCGGCCTTCAACCTATTGCGGTTGGAAACAAGCTGATATTGAATAATATCTACTTTGATTTTGATAGTGATGAATTGCAACCAAAGTCTTTTGCCGAGTTGGAGGAGATTGCTAGCTTCTTAAAAGCTAATAATGTGATTGTGGAAATAAGTGGTCACACTGATAGCGTAGGAGCTAAGGAATATAATAAAGACCTTTCCAAAAGGAGAGCAAAGACAGTCTACGAGGCGCTTATTGCGACGGGAGTAGCAAAAGAGTCTATGTCTTACATAGGTTATGGCGATGAGAAGCCTGTAGCTATTGATAAAAAAAATGGAAAAAATCAGCTCAATAGAAGAATAGAATTCAAAATCATTAAAAAGTTGAGCCAGTAATTGGTTTGAGATTAAAATAGTCCTATTCGCGATCTCCAAATTTTTAATTGCTAATTCTAAGTAACCCAGAGTATTATTTTTCGAGGGTACCTGATTATGGAGGTGAAGTGATTATTATTAGGAAAATTCAAAAATTTCCAAATTTTCTAGCACTACGAAACAAACTCCAAAAGGTTTTGGCTTAGTTTTTAATATTCCGAAAATGTCATAATTTAGGCATTTAGAAATCATTAAATTTTTAATGATCACCTTTTAAACCAATTCAATATGAAGAGGATTTTACTACTTAGTTTTTTGTTTAGCTGTATTGGTATGCTTTCAGCCCAGGCGCAAGAGCGTACCGTTACAGGAACAGTTACTGCCAGTGAGGATGGTAGCACAGTTCCTGGTGTAAACGTGATCTTAAAAGGTACCACTACTGGTACTACTACAGATCTTGATGGAAACTATCGACTTACGGTACCTGCTGACGGAGGTACACTTGTTTTCACTTTTATCGGTCTTAGAACTGAAGAAGTAGAA
>CAZZHO010000002.1:0-35975 GCA_964653795.1 uncultured Roseivirgaceae bacterium
CCGATTTATCAGCATAAGACTTTAGTGTTCTTGTCAACGCTCTTCTAAAGCCTGCGACATGAGTTCCTCCTTCTATGGTGTTGATGTTGTTTACATATGAAACTACATTCTCCGAGTAGGAGGTGTTGTAGCTCATAGCAACTTGAACTGGGATATCACCCTTGTCACTATCGATGTAAATAGGATTAGGAATCAGTTGCTCTCTTGTATCATCCAGATAAGCGACGAATTCTACTAAACCTCCTTCTGAGAAAAACTCTTCTTGCTTGTCTTGGCCATCTTCTTGTTCTCTGTGGTCTATTAGTTGAATCCTGATACCGGAATTCAAAAATGCTAACTCACGGAGCCTGGAGGCTACGGTCGCATAATTGTAAATGGTTTCGGTGAAAATGCTATCATCAGGTTTGAAGGTGACAATAGTTCCAGTGATATCAGTATCACCCGTCACCTTTACTTCTCCCTGAGGAATCCCCTTTTGATAGGTCTGTTGATGGACTTTACCGTTTCTGTGAACGGTTGCGTCTAGCTGAGTGGAAAGAGCATTCACACAGGAAACTCCCACACCATGAAGACCACCAGAAACTTTGTAAGTATCCTTATCGAATTTACCTCCCGCATGGAGCACTGTCATCACAACCTCCAATGCAGACTTTTTTTCTTTTGGGTGGATGTCTGTAGGTATCCCACGGCCATTATCCGAAACAGTAATGGAGTTGTTGGTATTGATTTCCACTTTTATGAAATCACAGTGGCCGGCTAGTGCCTCATCGACGGAGTTATCTACTACCTCCCAGATCAAGTGATGAAGACCTTTGACTCCTACATCGCCTATGTACATCGCAGGTCTTTTTCGGACTGCTTCCAGACCTTCTAGTACCTGAATATTACTGGCTGAATAATCCCCTTTATTCAAGGGCTTGTTTTCTTCCATTTGCTATTTTCAAAAGCTACAAAAATAAGCAAAATAGAGGTGACTTGCATGTAAAAATTGAACGGCTTAAATGATTGATAATTTCATCAGAATCCCGTTATATAGGGTCGCATCAAAAGGGATAAAAGTGTATCGAATTATAGTATTTGCTACTATTCATTGATCCTGATTTTCAACCCGTTCATCGAGTATTTCTATCATTCAACTAATTGTTAACCCCACTGAAGACCAGTCAATATATTTTCGAAGGAATTTTTTAAGAGCTAAAAAACCTAATCTAAATTTTTAATACTATGGCTAAGACAAACTTTGTAGATGAATTTATCGCGAATGCAAAAGAAAGTACTGACGGGATTCATGCGGTAACGGTGGTAGAGATAGAAAGCGGTATGACACTTGGTAACTTTTCAGATGGTTCTATCGATCCAGAAGTAGCAAGCGCTTATAACGTGGAAGTGGTAAAATCTAAACTTAAAGCGGTTTCAGCATTAGGTCTTAGTGATTCAATTGACGATATATTAATTACCCTTACAACTCAGTATCACCTCATCAGCTGTACCGAAAATGGTACTCACATGATCTATCTGGCCGCCGACAAGAAAAAATCTAATCTGGCGATGCTTAGGAGTATCGTAAGTAAAGGAAAAAGGGAAATACAAGAAAAACTTTAAGAAGTCCTGATTACTGATGAAGCTGTCAGAGTTTCAAAGTGAATTGAAGTTTGTGGATGCCGCTGGTATCTACTCAATTAAATCAGAGGCTATTACCGATTCTACAAAAAGCTTGGACATGCCTGGCTTTCTGGAATCAATGATTAAAAGTGGAGTAACAGAGAACTCAGAGTTTCTCTACTTACTCCACAATGGTTCACGCTGCTTTCTCAGGAGGTTGAATGATCTGTTTCTGATTGTCGCTTTAAAGTCGCTGGTTGATGTCAACAAAGTGCTTTTGGAAATGAAATCAAAGGATCTTTTGCAATCTTATACAACCCGATGACCATGGTTGAAGAAATCCTAGAGTCATTCCCAGATCTGGAGCTTTGTCTTTCTGTTGAAAGAACCAAGGAGAAGGTCGAGAACTACGGAGATGATACGGAGGTTACAGCCTGGATAAGTTGGTTTAATTCGGTTGAGGAAGAGTTTGATTGGTTAAGAATCAAGCTTAACTCGGGAAAGCACTTAATATTCAAGAGGCTGAAGGATGCTGACTATTTGGTTATCCTTAATTCCAAAGAAAATCTAGCTCAGCTTTTGGCATTCCTGAAGAGAATTAAGAACCCAGAAGTAGCGAAGAAAGAGGTAGCCACTCCGAAAAGGGCTACTCCTAGTGAGCTTATTATCTCGGAAATTGCCGGCGATGTTGATTTAAAGATCAAGGATGCTGTTAGGATCCAGAAATTGATCATTCCTAAGGAAGACGATATCAAAAAGCTTTTCAAAGAGTTTTTTGTAGTCCATCAACAGCAAGATGTAGTAGGTGGGGATTTTTATTGGTGTCATAATAAAGGTGACGAGGCATTATTGGCCTTGGTAGATTGTACTGGTCATAGCGTGGAAGGTGCCATGACTTCAATGGTTTGTAATTCGCTTTTGAATCAAGCGGTTGATGTATATAAGAAAGGTGGATTGAAAGCCTTTGTGGCTGACTTTTATCAAAAGCTTCATAGCTACAATCAAACTTCTGAGGAAATGCTGGACTATGGCATAGGTGCTGACTTAGGAGTTTTTAGTTTCAATTTTTTTAGTAAGAAAATTGAGTTCATTTCTACAGGTGTGTCGGCGTTCGTAAGAAAGAAATCAGGAATTGAACTGCTTAGAAATAGGGGACTGAGAGATCACGATGAAATGTTGACAGATTTCAATTTACTTACTATGGATATGAAGGATATCCTTGGGATCTACACTTTCACAGATGGGCTCACAGATCAGTATGATGCCGCAGACAAAAAGAAACTCGGTTACAAGGGTGTCCAAAAGCTCATAGAAGAAGAGGACCGGTTTGAAAGGGACTATTACGCCGAACAAATCAAGCTCTGGAAAGGGGAGAATATGCAGTATGATGACATCACGCTACTTGGCCTAGCCATCTAACTAACTATTACACAGATGTATTTTTTGGTCTATGTAAGTCATTCCAACCGCAAATGGGAGGAGCAGGAATTAGAGAAGCTGCTTCATAAGGCAAGAGCAAACAATTCCAATAATGGCATTTCGGGTATGTTACTTTTCCTACAGGAACGATTTATCCAGGTCTTAGAGGGAGACAAAAAGAAAGTAGATGACTTATATGAAACCATAAAGGTTGATTCGAGGCATAGGTCCGTATCTATTCTTCTTCAAGGTGAAATGGACCAACGGATATTCTCGAATTGGACCATGGGATTTCAAAGTTTAAAGGTCATAGATGGAGAACTTACAAATGGTTTTACCAGTCTCGAGGAGTTCATGGATGAGGTTCCTTTAAGTAACCCCGTCCTCAATTTTCTTAGAAAATTTTACGATAAAAATTATCTTTCATACGTAATCTAGTGTTGACAAGAGTGTATGTCTTCTTTGCTAATACCAGGAACACGTGTGACCCCCGAGATACTGTTTGAGCCAGAAAAGGGTTTTCTTTTGATGAAAGGTAAGTCCTCACCAGAAAATGCGCTCGACTTTTTTACTCCTTTGCTCGATTTCATTCCCAAGATCAATACGCTATCGAGACTGGAGATACTCTTTCAAATTGAGTATTTCAATACTAGCTCTTCAAAATGTATTTTCTTGGTATTCAAAGAGTTTGAGAAACTGCATAAGTCTGGGATAGAGATCAATGTCAACTGGTATGCCGATGAAGATGACTTGGATTTGATTGAAATTGGCCGGGATATACAAGACCTAACTGGACTCAGTTTTCAGCATTACACCTACTGATCATTTTAATAAGTGCCGGCACTTAGCATAACTAAGGTACAAGCAACCTCAACCTCAATATTTGCTCTATTTGCCGCTTGTATGAAAGCTTGATTCTCTGTGCCTGGATTGAAAATGATTCTTTTCGGACGAAGGGAAAGGAGATAGGGTATATGTTCAGCTTGGTGCGCCGGACCGATATACAATGTGATGGTATCGATATCTTCTAATATTGGCTTTTGTCTAATGTCCAATATCTCATGATTGTCAATTGATCCTTTCTTGATTCCAATTAATTCTATTTGATGATCATAGCTCAGTAATTTATTTGCTGCTATGAATGCATACCTGGATGGGTTTGTGGTGGCGCCCACGACCAAAGTTTTGCTCATTTACTCTGCTTAGATTTTAGTCTTTTTGTGAGTCCAAGATGAATGCCAAATCTTATTGGTAAGTACAATTCAGATCGGGTAAAGCCTCTGAAAATATCCACAAACTCATCATTCGAAGTGTCATATAGCTCTTCCCAATTTCGGAATCCTACGTCTACGCCAACAAAAGTGTCTAGTGTGAATCCTGGCTTCTGTCCATTTTTCATCCATCTGGAGCCAATGAATAAACCGTAATAGGCTAAGGTTTCGTTCACTTCCAAAGTAGTATTTACAAAAGGCAGGGCTCTTTGATCCTGTGCTTTGGCTTTGTGATCTATTAGCGTAACGCCTATTTGATGGCCAAAATAGAACATTCCCAAAGTGCCCTCGGGATAGTAGAACTTCTGACGGAATCGCGCACTGATCCCGCTTGAGTAGGGTTCGCCAAATCCCAGACTTTCTGTGCTGGAAAAGAATGGATCTCTGTGATAGATCATCAAAATTTCATAACCTAATCTCTCCTGGAGGTAGAACTCAATTGCTAACGGAAACTCATCGAGTAAAACCATAGCAGGATTTGTTCCGATGATAATGCCTTTGTATTCGTTGATAACCTTTGTGAAATGCCTATTGGGGTTGGATTTATACACATATTCAGGCTTGTCCGAGTTATTGCGATCATCTGTTGTCTCAAACCTGAAAACGGGCTTTGCTTCCTCGTAAATGGGTTTGTACACTCCCGCGAGATTACCTTGTGTGTCGAAAAGTTGCCATTCACCCACTCTGCGATCTCCATCAAGGTCTCCTTTCATTTTCACACTTTGATCCTCATAGTAGCCTGTATATTTTCCTTTGTCCTGATCATAGTCCGCTTCTCCATCCAATACACCATCTTCATTGAAATAAACCCATCTGCCTTGTTTCTTCCCATTCAAAATCTCTCCCTTGGCTTTTTGACGTCCGTTGGGGTAATATTCGGTGTAGAGTCCATCTCCTTGGTTGTAAGTACTGATAGCCTTTATTTCACCTGATTCATAGTAAAGGCTCCACTGCCCATCTTTCTCGTCTTCGACCAACTTCCCTTCGGCACTTTTTTCGCCATTAGGATGATAATAGATCCAGGGACCATCCTTTTTGCCTTGTTTGTAATTGCCTACTCCTGAGGTATTCCCATTTTTATAAAAGAATTCCCACAGACCATTTCTCAGCCCATTTTCAAAATCGCCCTTGGCCAATAATTCACCGGATTCATGAAAGTATTGCCAGAAGCCAGTACTCTTTCCATTGATATTGGGGCCTTCCATTTTGACTGAGCCTGAGGGGTAATATTCTTTATAATTACCTTTTCCTCCTTCGAAATAGGCTTGCGCCTTTAGACTATTATCTTCAAAGAAGTAGTTCCAAATGCCTTCTTTGCTATCCTTGAAATAGGTTCCACTACTTTTCTCATTCCCATTTTCAAAATAGTTGGTCCAATACCCAGCTTTAACTCCTCTTTCCAAAACGCCAGTGGCCCGGAGTTTACCAGACTCGAAATAATAGCTCCACTTTCCACTCGCCAATCCATCTATGATTGGGCCTGAAGATTTTTTTTCGCCATTCTCATAAAAGTATGTCCAGAGACCGTCGGGGCTGCCATCAGAATACTGTCCTTTTATCCTGGGATTCCCATCTAGGAAAAATGCTGAGTAAGTCCCTTGCGGGATGCTGTCCTTTTTTCTAAGGGTAAACACCTCTTTTAGGTTAAGGCTGTCAGCATCAAAATAGGTCTTGTATTCAAAGTATTGGCCGAAAGTAAAGAGAGGGAATGAAACCCATGAAAAAAGTAATATGGTCCTTCTCAGGATCATCTTATTCGGCTAATTCAATGGTTTTGCCCCAGTTTTCAATTTCATCTTTTTCCCATAGGCTTGGAAAAAATGTGATGCCTTGATTTTTGGGAGGTAAATACTTTTGCCAATTTGTTCCGCCTGTGGCTTTAATAACCTGCGGGTCTTTTTGGAGATACCTGACGGTGGATCGAAGGTGGGCCAAAGGCCATAATACATTCGCTTTGTGATCAAAATGACGTAACTGCTTCACGATAGCATCATTTCCTTGATGATGATTCAAGTATTTCTGATAAATGTTAGTAGTCGCGACATACTCGGCTTGCTCAATGAAACTATTCCCATACTTTGCTTCAAACTGCTTCAGGGTCAGTGTTTTTAACCCGCTGGCAAGTTCCGTGGCGCCCCTTTTCCAATAGAGTTTTTCATAGATGTCGGAGAAAGAAGCAGTCTCAGATAACTCTTTTCTGTCTACTGTAGCTACTAGGTTCTTAAAGTCAGATGAGTTAATCTCTATCTTTCTATACTGAGCAGACTGAAATCCACTAGATGGTAGTAGTGACATGCGGAACTTCAAGAATTGGTCCTGGTCCATACCATCAATCATCACATCAAATGAGTCAATTAAGTGATCGAAGTATCTGTTGATCCTTTTTATTCTTTTTAGGAAAACTTCTGTGTCTTCAGTTTCAGTATCTATGATTTGCTCCTGCTCATTGATGATGAGGTTGAAATAAAGCTCTGTTATTTGGTGGTAAATAATGAAGATTTTCTCGTCAGGAAAATGCGTCCTGGGTGTCTGAAGACTCAATAAGGTATCTAAATGGACGTAATCCCAATAGGTGAGATAATCGGAGTAAAGTAGACCATCGAGGTAGGAAGAGAGATCCTGACCCATGGCTTCATACTTTTTCTCAAGTTTCTCGATCTGCGATAAAACCTTATCGCTTACATCTTTATTTTCCATCTGACACCTGTTATTGTAATTTTGAAAATTCAAATACGCAGCAAATTTCTATAAAATGTCCCAAGAAGTCTTAACACCCCAGTCAACGTCTAACGGTCAGCATAAAAAGAGAAACTTTATAGATAGTTTTGAATCGCCAGATTTTTATGGCGTTGATGATCTACTGACAGAAGAACATCTCTTGATTAGAGCTTCGGTCAGGGACTTTGTCAAAAAAGAAATCACCCCTTATGTAGAGGATTGGGCAGAAAGAGCTCATTTTCCTTATGAAATAGTAAGAAAATTTGGTAAGGTTGGGGCTTTTGGACCCACAGTCCCCCAGGAGTATGGAGGTGGTGGCCTTGATTACATCTCTTACGGACTAATCATGCAGGAAATAGAACGTGGAGATTCTGGGATGCGATCAACAGCCTCCGTCCAAGGTTCTTTGGTAATGTATCCTATTTATGCATTTGGTTCGGAAGAACAGAAGAAGAAGTACCTTCCGAAGCTTGGAAGTGGTGAAATGCTAGGTTGCTTTGGGTTGACAGAGCCAAACCATGGTAGTAATCCTAGTGGCATGGAAACACACTTTAAGGATATGGGTGACTATTACCTTTTGAATGGTGCGAAAATGTGGATTTCGAACTCTCCTAAAGCGGATATCGCGGTGGTATGGGCGAAGAGTGAGGAAGGAAGAATTCACGGCCTAATAGTAGAGAGGGGAATGGAAGGTTTTAGTACCCCAGAAACCCATGGCAAGTGGTCTTTGCGCGCCTCTGCTACCGGAGAGCTAGTGTTCAGCGATGTGAAAGTGCCAAAGGAAAACCTTCTTCCTGGAAAAAATGGGTTAGGTGCTCCAATGATGTGTTTGGACAAAGCGAGGTATGGTATTGCCTGGGGTGCTATTGGTGCGGCCATGGATTGCTATGAGTCTGCTCGTCGGTACGCTGGTGAAAGAAATCAATTTGGTAAACCAATTGCCGGCTTTCAGTTGATTCAGAAAAAACTATCGGAGATGCTTACAGAAATTACCAAAGCTCAGCTCCTTAACTGGAAACTTGGGAAGCTAATGGATGAGGGTAAAGCCTCCACTCCTCAGATTTCGATGGCGAAAAGAAACAACGTGGCAACTGCATTGGAAATTGCCAGAGAGGCAAGACAAATTCACGGCGGTATGGGCATTACAGGTGAATACCCTATGATGCGGCATATGATGAACCTTGAGTCTGTTGTCACCTATGAAGGCACGCATGATATCCATTTATTAATTCTTGGTGCTGATATTACAGGGATTCCCGCTTTTTCTTAAGCTTATGGTGGAGGCCTCACCAGATGAATAGTGTTCTGGACCGGAGAAATCAGAATTATACCCTGAAGTATACACTTTTAGGAGTTTTGTTCGGTTTCTTATTTCCGGTGATAGGTACTTTCTTGGCCATTATCTCCGAGGGCATGCCTTTGTCAAGTGGGTTTGTCTATGTCCAATCCACTAACGTACTACTTTGGATTATTGATACTGCACCTATCTTTCTTGGTGGAGCTGCATTCTTGATTGGAAGAAAACAAGATCGTCTTACGGAGTTTAATTCAAGTTTAGCGGAAAAGATAAAAGAGAAGACTATCTCTCTTGAACAAGAGATTAAGGAAGGAAAAGAAAGAGAGAAGGAGCTAATAGAGATGAGGCGGGCAGCGGAAATGGGTGTGGAGATCAAAGATCAGTTTCTTAGCAACATCAGCCATGAAATACGCACGCTGATGAATGGTGTTTTGGGAATGATTGATCTATTGGCAAAACAGACTAAGCTAGATGCGAAGCAGCTTGAGTATCTGTCGCTTATGGAATATTCAGCTAAGAACCTCTTGGTTATAATTAACGATATTCTTGATCTCTCAAAAGCCAATGCGGACAAGTTGGAACTTCGAAATGAGGACTTTAGTCTCTATAAACTTCTTGATAACCTGGAGGCTACACTTTTGATTTCGGCCTCAGAGAAGGGGATTGAGTTGCGCGTATCTAAAGACAATGAAGTCCCTGATAGATTATTTGGTGATGCCGTTAGACTGTATCAAATTCTAATGAATCTTGGTAATAATGCTATCAAATTCACCTCAGAGGGTAAAGTAGATGTCGATGTGAAGCTGCTAGAAGAGAAGGCTGATGGGTTCTTAGTGCGATTTTCCGTTATCGATACTGGCGTTGGAATACCATCTAATTTGAAACAGGATGTTTTTAGACAGTTTACCCAAGTCGATGATGGAATTAGCAAACGATATGGCGGTACGGGCTTGGGGCTTTCAATAGTGCAAAAACTTGTGGAGCTGTTTGATGGCAAACTAGAGTTGGATAGTCAAGTAGGCCGAGGATCTACTTTCTATGTGGATCTATTATTGCCAGGGGCAAAGGAAGAAACGGAAGCGGCAAATGGTGATGTTAAGAAAGAGTTGTCAATGGACACCAGATCTAGTCTTAAAGTCATTCTGGCTGAAGACAATAAAATCAATCAGGTTTTTGCCGAGTCTGCTTTGAATAGATTGGGGATAAATGTTCAAGTTGCTGAGAACGGAAAGGAAGTCATCGCATTGCTAAGAAAAAATCAATTCGATTTGATATTAATGGATATTCAAATGCCTGAGATGGATGGTTTAGAAACCACTCGTTACATAAGGGGAAATATGGACGCGCCGAACAAAAACATAAAAATCATAGCCGTCACTGCGGCTGTTATGGATCGCGAAGTACAGCAATGCTTTGATGCAGGTGTCAATCAATACATATCCAAGCCATTCAATCCGGATGATTTAATGGAAAAGATCACGGAGCTGATAGGTTAATTATTTTCAATAGCATGCCCAAAAAGTCAAGTTAGTCCAGATAAATAGCCATACTGGATTAAATCATCTTTGTTTCTTACTGGTATAGTTCGTCCTTCTTTTATCAGATAGCAGCTGTCCGTACAACTAAGCACGTTCTCATACTGGTGGTCTGTAACAATGATTCCTTTTTGTTTTTTCAGGTTTAGGATATGTACTTTCAAATCCTCAGTCAGTACTGGTGATAAGAAGGAAAATGGTTCATCTAACAGCGTAAATTGAGTAGAGGCGCAGAGTAGGAGTAGTGCTTCGAAGTATTTTCTGAGTCCATGAGACAGGCTCCCGAGTGTATCATATAAGTATTGCCTCACTTCTGGTAGGCCCTCGAGAAATTCCCTTCGTTCTGGGTTGATCCTGAAAACATCAAGAAGTTTTGAGAACGTTAGATAAGTTGGTGTGAAAGCTTCTTGAGATAAATAGCTTATTCTATTTCCTCCTAAAAATGGCTTTTCAAAGTATTGTCCATTTATTCTTAGAGACTGATTTTCAGCTTTTAATGCACCAAAGATCACTTTTAGTAAACTGCTCTTGCCAGATCCATTTCTACCCAATATTCCAACGGTCTGTCCTGTTTGGCATCGCAGATAAACATCCGAAAGAATTCTCTTTTGCCCATAAGCCAGTAAGACGCTATCTATTTCTAAAGTATCCATCTGAGTATTTGGACCAGTATAAAAGTCAGGATGAAATCTATAAAGAACGAAAGCCACAAAAGCTTTTTGGTATCCAATCCGATATTCAGGAAGAAGAAGGTACTTTTTTGAGGGAACAGGAAATACGAAGTGCCAACAAAGAAGTAGCCGATGACTTTTATCCAGAAAAACGACATGATGGGAATGCCAGGGTACAAAAAGGCATTACCAACGCATATTAGCGTGAATACGAGATTATAGACTGTACACTCCTTAAAAAAATATTTGAGGCCGATTGCCCAGGTTCGCAAGTTTTCATTCATCACGCAAGCTCTTTACTGGATTCGCAGTAGCTGCTTTGATGCTTTGGAAAGAGATGGTAGCAAAAGCTATTAATAACGCTACAACGCCTGCAATTACAAAAACTGCCCAGTTTAGGTCCACAGCATAGGCGAAGTTTTCAAGCCAACCCGAAATCCAATAGTAGGAAGCAGGAATAGCAATGAAGGCGGCAACCAGTACTAATTTGGCAAAGTCCGTTGCTAGCCAGAGGATAATGGAAGGGACAGTGGCGCCAAGCACTTTCCTTACACCTATTTCTTTTACTTTCTGGTTAATGACGTAAGCTGATAGTCCTAGCAGTCCTATACAAGCGATTAAGATTGCCAGAAATGTGAAAATGCCGAATATTTGACCTGTTGACTTTTCCGCTTCGTAAAACTCCTCCAGGTCTTTATCCAAAAAGTAGCTCTGGAAAGGGGAGTCTGATACGAATTCCTGCCATTTGCTTTCAACATCATTCAAGGCGCTTTGACCAGCCCTTCCATCCAGGCGCACGACCATTTTGTTGACGAACTGGTTTCGGCCTTGGGTGGAGGTAATGGAGACAGGTTCCAATGCCACATGCAGAGATTGGAAATGGAAATCTTCTACAACACCAATGATTGTCAACTCTTCATTCTCTTCCACATGTATGACCTTTTTACCAATAGGGTCGATGATTCCGAGTTTATCGATGGCGGATTTATTTAAAACAATGGAGAGGCTATCCTCACGACCTTTAGCGAAAAACCTTCCTTCTGAAAGTTGGATATCCATGGCTTCGATCATGTCTTCATCGAAATTCATATTTCTGGTCATCATACTCTCCTTGCTACCTCCGGGTACTCTGATAAGGTATCCAGGTAAAATATCGCCTGGCATAGCTGAAGTGAAGGCAGTTGATTGTATGTCAGGGATGTTATTTACTTGGTTCTTAAAGGTTTCAAAACGCTCCCAGTTTACGCCATCAGCGGCATTGTTGAGCGCGAAAGCGTTTTCCACCACGAGGACCTGATCTTTGTTGAATCCGAGATTCTTTCTTAGCAAGAACCCCATTTGATCAAAAACCAACATGGTGCTGCTAATGAGTGCTATGGAAATAGCAAACTGCACGACGACCAATACATTTCTCAGCTGCACTCCGGTTTTGGAAGTCTTCAGTTTACCTTTCAAGACATTGAGAGGTGAAAATCCAGCTATGAATACTGCTGGGTATAACCCTGCCAAAAGCCCTATAATCAATATTATGAGGATAAACATCGAAATGTTTATAGGAGTAGCAATTTGCATCAACGACAAGGGTCTACCAGCGATATCGTTGAAGAAAGGCAATGCCAAAAAGGTAATCCCTAGCGTAACGATGGCACTAATGGAGGTAATGATGATGGATTCGGTGAGAAATTGACCTACAAGTTGCCTCTTTTCGGATCCAAGCACTTTTCTTACTCCTACTTCTTTGGCTCTCTCCGTCGATCGGGCGGTAGATAAGTTCATGAAATTGATGGTGGCAATGAGTAGAATGAAAATAGCCACAATGGAGAAAATGTAGATGTAGGTGATGTTTCCGTGGGCCTTTATTTCTCCTTCTAGGTTGGAGTGGAGATGGATGTCCTGAATCGCTCTTAGCGAGTAGTTGTATCCGTTTCCTGCTTCAACGTATTCATCATATGAGATTCCATTCCGGGCTCTGATCTCATCGTCAGCATATTGTTTTATTAAGGACGGTATCTTCTCCTCAAAGGCATGTTCGTCTGATCCCTCTGCGAGCTGGATATAACTGTGAACAGAAAAGGCGGTCCAGTTTTTCTGATTGATGAATGGGAACCGGTGAAAGGGTATCAGGTAGTCGAACTGCAGGTGGGAGTTCTTGGGATAGTTTTTAGCGACTCCAGTAACTTTTAGTGAGTTATTAGCAAAAATGATCGTTTGACCCAAAGCTTCCTCGTTGCCAAAAAGCTTATCGGCGATTTCTTCTGTAACAATAATGGCGTCAATATCATCTAATGCCGTTTCAGGGTCTCCTTGAAGCAGCGGCACATTGATGACTTGTAGGAACGTGGAGTCTGTAAAAAGTACTCTTTCTTCAGTGAAATAGTCGTCACCATATTGTAAGACCAATGGTCCAAAAGCGGGCAGAAAGCGCGTTTGATTCACTACTTCCGGAAAATCCTCCACCATTTGCGGACTGATGGAGTGAGGTATGAAGGCGTAATCAACCTCTCTTTCAGGGTAAACACGATTTAGCTCAAGTCTATAGAGGTCTTCACGCTGAAATTCGTCATAGGACAAATCATATGAAACATATAAAAAGATTACCAGGCAAGTAGCCATTCCCATGGCTAGGCCAATGATGTTAATCAGTGTAAAGCCAAGTTTCTTATTAAGGCTCCTCCAAGAGGCGAGAATATAGTTTTTCAGCATGTTTTTGAGTATTGACTAATTAAAGATACGGCAAACAGCCAGTTGTGGTACGTTTATGAGATTTCTAGCTTGTTCAAATTGACGAACGGTAGGTGTTTGGCCTAGCATCTTCTCTAAATTCACCATCAAATCAAACCCTAATACTTATGAGAAAAGTCCTGTCTCTAGGTTTCCTCTTTGTTTTTGGAAACCTGCTTGCCCAAGAGACCTTCCTCTCCAATAGAACCGCTGATGATCGTAATACAGTATACGCATTTAGCAATGCCACAATTATTACGTCACCCGGCAATATTGTAGAAAATGGTACGCTGGTCACAAGAGGGAAAAAGATACTCGCGGTAGGAGTGAATGTCGCTGTACCCGATGAGGCCATTAAGGTTGACCTTCAGGGAAAATACATCTATCCAGGTCTTATAGACCCTTACACAAATTATGGCCTACCAGATGTGATAGGGGTAAGGAGAGCCTCTGGTGAAACGCCTCAATTTGAATCCAAGGTTCCCCAGGCTTTAGGTTGGAATGAACATAATCAGAGTCATTATGATGCTGTCGATGACTTCAGTGTGAATACCAAGGAAGCAGAAAAGCTGAGGAAGATGGGCTTTACATCTGTATCGGCTTTCCGTCCTAATGGAGTGATTAGAGGAACTGCTGTAGCGGTAAATCTCTCAGATGGACCTAGTCAAGAAGCGATTTTGAAGGATAAGGCCTCCAACCATTTTGCATTTAAACGAGGTGCTTCTAAGCAGCTATATCCAAACTCCATAATGGGTATGGTAGCACTGATAAGACAAAATTACTTGAATGCTCAATGGTACGAGTCCGGGGCAGACCATCACAACATTACGTTGGAGTCTTTCAATGAAAATGCTGGCCTACCTCAAGTTTTTGAGGCTAACAACAATAAGTTAAGGGTACTTCTTGCTGATAAGATTGGTGATGAGTTTGGAGTTCAGTACATCATTCTTGGGAATGGTGATGAGTATCAAAGAGTGGAGGAGGTTGCGGCGACCAAAGCCAGAATGATTTTGCCTTTAACATTTCCAGACGCTTATGACGTAGAGGATCCTTTGGAAGCGGCTGATATATCATTGGCGATGATGAAGCACTGGGAGATGGCACCAGCGAATCCCGCTATGCTAAAAGAGAAAGGAATTCAGTTTGCATTTACATCCAATGGCTTAAAGTCTGACAAAGACTTTTGGAAAAACTTGAAGAAAGCAGTGGATTACGGCTTGAGTAAGCAAGATGCCATTGCAGCGGTCACGAGGATTCCAGCTGAATTATTAGGCATTACTGATAAAGTAGGGACTTTGGAGTCTGGGAAGCATGCCAATTTCATCATTGCCTCTGGCGACCTCTTCGGAAATGGGAAAATCCTAGAGTCCTGGGTGGTCGGGGATCAAATGATCGTGAATAAAGAAAACGATGAATCCTTGGCTGGGAGTTATAGGCTCAACATAGGAAATGCTGAATATTCCCTGTCCTTGAGTATCGAAAAAGATAAGTGGAAGTCTGATGTCAAGCAGGATACTGTGAAACTTAAGTCAAAAATGAAATTCGATCAAACGAGGGTTACACTTTCCATTGGTGAAGGTAATAGTGCTTTCAGGTTGAGTGGATGGTTGGGTGAAGATAAGATTTCAGGTTCAGGGGAATCAGCTACTGGCTCCTCTGTGAATTGGACAGCTCAAAAAATATCGACTCCAGAAGAAAGCGGAGACAAGAATAAGGATAGTGAAAAGCCGGAATTGGGAAATATCATCTATCCTTTTGTGGCCCATGGATGGAAAGAAAAACCAGCCCAAGAGACGTATCTGATACAAAACGCGACTGTATGGACTATGGAGGAAGGGGATCAACCAGAAGTCAAAGATGTGTTAGTTCGATCAGGAAAAATTGCACAAGTAGGACAAAATCTGCCTGCATCCGGTGCCACCATCATCGACGGACAGGGCATGCACCTTACACCAGGAATAATTGATGAACACTCCCATGCCGCTTTGAGTGGGGTTAATGAGAGCTCGCAAACTATGGTGTCGGAAGTGAGAATGTATGATGCTGTGGATTCAGAGGATATAGACATCTACCGTCAACTGGCAGGAGGAGTAGTAGCTGCTCAGTTACTTCATGGCTCGGCCAATCCGGTTGGCGGCCAGTCTGCTCTTGTCAAATTCCGGTGGGGTAGTACCCCAGAAGAAATGAGCATCCGCGGTGCTGATGGTTTTATCAAGTTTGCACTTGGAGAAAACGTGAAACAATCCAACAGGTCTAGTGAATGGGTTAACCGATTTCCTCAGACTCGCATGGGTGTGGAGCAGGTATATGTTGATGGTTTCACAAGAGCCAAAGAGTATGAGGCTAGATGGAAAGCTTTTGAAACGGCCTCCAAATCAAAGAAAGGTCCGCGACATAAGGCACCTAGAAGAGACCTTCAGCTTGAGGCGCTGCTGGAAATTCTCAACAAGGAAAGATTTATCTCATGCCATTCTTATGTCCAGTCTGAGATCAATATGTTGATGAAAGTGGCTGAGTCGTTCGACTTTCGTATCAACACCTTCACCCATATCCTGGAAGGTTATAAAGTAGCCGACAAGATGGCAGCCCATGGAGCGGGAGGATCCACTTTCGCTGATTGGTGGGCCTATAAGTATGAAGTTAAGGAAGCTATTCCTTACAACGCAGCTTTGATGACCCAAGCAGGAGTATTGTCTGCTATCAATTCTGATGATTCAGAGATGGCAAGGCGACTCAATCAAGAGGCTGCAAAGTCTGTGAAATATGGTGATATGGATGAGTGGGAGTCTTTCAAGATGGTGACCATAAACCCAGCTAAAATGCTTCACCTGGACGACAGGATGGGAAGCATTAAAGTCGGGAAGGATGCTGACTTGGTTTTATGGACAGATCATCCATTGTCGATTTATGCAAAATCTCATACGACCATGGTGGATGGTACTATCCTGTATTCCTTGGAAAAAGATCAACAAGCAAGGAACGAAATCGCGGCTGAAAGGGCTAGGCTTATTCAGAAGATGAGAGAAGTGAAAGCCAAAGGTGGAAAGACTCAGAAAGCAAAAAAACCAGAAAAGCATGATTGGCATTGTGAGGATTTTGTATTGGTAGATTATATCACGGAAACAGAAGAATGATCATGAAAAATATTCTAACATATACATTGGCTTTATTGGCTATCAATGTGGTCCATGCACAAGTTCCGGAACCAGCAAAGCCACAAGAAGGACCCATTGCGATTATAAATGCCAATATTCATACGGGTACTGGAGATGTGATTTCCAATGGGGCCATAGCCTTTGATAATGGGAAACTTACTTTCATAGGGAGTGGACAATCTTTTGATGGTCATCAGATAATTGATGCCGATGGTAAGCACGTTTATCCAGGGTTAATTCTTCCCACTACTCAACTAGGTCTGGTTGATATCAATGCAGTAAGACCAACCAGGGACTATCAGGAAGTTGGGGATTACAAGCCTCACGTAAGGTCTTTAATTGCCTACAATACTGATAGTGAGCTGATAGCCACCCTCAGGTATAATGGGATCTTACTAGCTCAGACAACTCCAGCAGGTGGTAGAATACCGGGTACGTCCAGTGTAATGATGCTGGAAGGTTGGAATTGGGAAGACGCAGCGTATCAATCGGATGATGCTCTTCATGTCAATTGGCCCCAGCTGTCATTTCGACCCAGGTGGTGGCTAGGGGAGACCTCACGTCGACCAAACAAGAATTATGACAAACAAGTGGCGGAGCTAAAAACGTTTTTCTCAGATGCCAAGAGCTATTCCAAAGCGAATAATTCAGAGAGTAACTTATTGTTGGAGGCAATAGCTCCCGTCTTTGACGGATCTAAGCGTCTGTTTGTAAGAGCCAATCATAGCAAAACGATCATAGATGCCATCCAGTATTTCAGTTCGATTGGTGTTGCTAATACTGTTTTAGTAGGGGGTCAAGATGCCTGGAGAGTGAAAGAACTATTGAAGGAGAAGAATATTCCGGTTTTGTTGGGTGACGTGCATGAACGTCCCTCTAGAGACGATGAGGACATTGATTTGGCTTATAAAATGCCAGCAATGCTCTCGGAGGAAGGAATCAAAGTGGGGTTGACTTATGGTAACCTTCAAAGCTCTAGAAACCTACCCTTCTTTGCTGGAACAGCAGTGGCTTACGGCATGGAAAAAGAAGAGGCCCTGAAGCTAATGACGGCTAATACGGCAGAAATTCTGGGAGTTGGTGATAGGGCAGGAAGTTTGGAAGTAGGTAAAGACGCAATACTCTTTATTTCAGAAGGAGATGTGATGGATATGAGAACAAGCAAACTGACACATGCTTTCATCATGGGTAAGGAGCTGAATTTAGATGGAAAGCAGCAGGCCTTATATGATCGTTTCAAAAGAAAGTATTCGAACGATTAAAAGACAATAATCAAAAAAATGAGAGGGAAGCATTGCTTCCCTTTTTTATTGCAAATTTTTCAATGGCGATTAAATCCATTTTCAAGCAGTTGCAAGTTGATTTTTGTCTTTGGGCCTGTTTTAAGTAGGCTTTTTGGATAGATACTGACTGGAATTTTTGGATTTTTCTCATTTCCGAACTGTTCAAATTTTTAATATTTCAAAAATTCAATGACTCTTTTAAAATTATAGGCACTTAATTCAATCTACGGCAATTGATAGGTATGATTGCTGAAAATTTCGCAGTAAAGAGCATCAACGTAACAAAATTTTAAAATCGAGCGATGGAAGAGCAGTTAAGTAGCCAACTCACCGACGTGTTGTTAACCACCAATAACATCTGGATGATGGTGGCGACGGCCCTTGTATTCATTATGCATTTGGGCTTTGCTGGAGTGGAGGCCGGTTTTGGTCAATCTAAGAATACGGTCAACATTTTATTCAAGAATACGCTGACTCCCATCATTGGCCTTGTAAGCTATGCTTTACTAGGGTTTTTCCTTATGTACCCGGGATTTGAGACCCCAGGCTGGTTGGCATTTGATGGCCTTGGTTGGAAAAACTTTTGGTTCAACCCATCAGCAGTAGATGTTTCAGCTGGATATGCCGATGCCGGATACACATATTGGACGGACTTTTTATTCCAAGGGATGTTTGCGGCGACAGCAGCTACCATCGTCTCTGGAGCTGTAGCTGAACGTATTAAGCTTTCATCTTACTTGATTTTTACTGTCATATTCGTAGGAATTGTTTATCCAATAATAGGTAGCTGGAAGTGGGGTGAAGGAGCATTGGATGCTATGAAATTTTATGATTTTGCTGGATCAACGCTTGTGCACTCAGTGGGAGGATGGGGAGCCTTGGCCGGTATCATTATCTTGGGGCCACGTCTTGGTAAGTACGTAGATGGTAAAGTGGTGGACAAGCCAGGGTCTTCTGTCCCTTTGGCGGTAATAGGTGTTTTCCTTCTTTGGTTGGGATGGTTCGGCTTTAATGGCGGCTCTGTTCTTTCAGCAGATCCTGCGGCTGTGTCATTTGTGTTGGTCACCACCTCGCTATCAGCTTGTATGGGAGGTTTGGCAGGTTTCGTCACCGCATGGTTTGTTTTCAAAAGATTGGACTTGGGTATGGTGTTGAATGGTATACTTGCCGGATTAGTAGGTATTACTGCGGGAGCGGATGTTATTCCTCCAATCTGGGCAATGGTGGTAGGTATGATATCGGGCATCATCGTCGTATTCTCAGCAATAGGCCTGGATAAGCTGAAACTTGATGATGTGGTAGGCGCTGTATCTGTACACCTCTCATGTGGTATATGGGGTACGCTTGCAGTGGGAATTTTCTCAACTAACCCTGAGCACGTATTTCTCACGCAATTGAAAGGAGTGCTGATCTGCGGTGTGACTGCTTTTTCCGCAGCTTTCTTAATCTTTTACATTCTGAAAGTGACTACTGGAATCAGAGTGTCAATAGAGCATGAAGAAGAGGGGCTTGATAGCCACGAGCACGGTATACGTGGGTATACCATTACCCTAGAATAAGTCGTGAATATTACAAAAAAATGAAGTTATGAAGAATTGATGTTGGCAGGGTAGGGTACTCTTAAATCCTAACTGTTTCCATACATATTCTTCATACAAAACAGCCAATATGCCTGAGAAGCCCATCTAATGATGGGTTTTTTTATTTCGCAGAAAATTGAAGCGTTTGTTGACGCAAAAAGTCCAATAACTCTTGTTTGTCTTTGTATTGCTGAAGCAATTCAGGTTGTAGTGGTTCTCCAACAGTAAGCTTAATTTCCTTACCCATTTTGTTACGCACTTCATTGAGTAATAGACCAAGTCTAAGGTTTAAGTCAATTTGACTTGCGAGCTGAAACAGTCTACTGTTTTTGCCATGGACGAATACAGGTAGGACAGTTGCTTTTGTTTGTAAAATGAGTTTTGCTACAAATCGCTTCCATTCCAGATCTTCCGCCTTGCTAAAGAAGTTGGGACTAGTTGCTACTCCGCCTGAAGGGAATACCACGATAGCTTCGCCTTTCTTGAGGCGCTCATTTGCTAACTTTTTAGTTTCGATATTGATGAGTTGGGCCTCTCTGGTCTCATCGAAGCTTATGGGTAACAAGAAATCATTAATTCTTGCCTCATGTCCACAAAGGACGTGATTCACCAGTATTGAGAATTTTCTCCTTACCTTGGAAGCCAGGTCCGCCATTATTAACCCATCCACGACTCCAAATGGGTGATTGGCAATCAAGATTACTGGACCATCCTTCGGTAATTTTTCAAGCGCACCAAGGTCTACATCTTGAGAGATTTTGAGCTGTCGCAATGCTATTGACCAGGCCTCATGACCTTCAAAGTCCATAGCCTGCATTTCATTGTATAGCTTTTGAATCTTAGGTCTGCCAGTCAATACTTCTATGAACTGAATAACCAACTTTTTGAAGAGCGGATCGTCCGGCGAAGCGTAAGTTAATTGGTGGAAGCTAGACTGTTTTGGCACTTTAACTAACCTTTGATATAAGCCTTGAACAATCTTATTAAATCTTTTTCAGCCAGTTGTGCTGTTTCAATAATATTTTGAATGTTGATTGGCTCCAGGTTATCAGGGTCACAATCGTCAGTTAGTACCGATACAGCCACTACAGGAAGATTCAATTGATTGGCAGCGATCACCTCCGGTACAGTAGACATCCCAACTACATCGGCCCCAATTTGACGTAAATAGCGGTATTCAGCTTTTGTCTCCAGGTTTGGGCCTGATACAGAGACATATACGCCCTCATTCAAATTAAGATCAATATTCGACGCAATCTGCTTGAGCTTGGCATTACCGGAAGCATTGTATGGTTCGCTCATGTCCACAAATATTTGTCCAAATTCAGCGGCTTCCTTTCCTCTGAGGGGATTGTCAGGTTGTAAATTGATATGATCATTAATCAACATAAGCTGTCCCTTTTTCCAGGATAAATTCATATTGCCACCGGCGTTGGAGATCAGCAGCTCTTTTATACCTAGTTGATTCATTACCCTGATTGGAAACACTATTTCCGTGGCACTATAGCCTTCATAATAATGGAATCTACCTTGCATGGCCAAAACCATTTTACCTTCTAGTTTTCCATAAAGGAGCTTTCCTTTGTGAAATTCGACAGTGGACACAGGGAAGTTGGGAATCTCATCATAGTTCAATTCTACTTTTACCTCAATTTCATTGACCATCGCACCAAGTCCAGTGCCAAGTACGATTCCAATTTGTGGTGCCTCAATTCCCTTGTTTGCCAGAAACGAGGCAGTGGCCTCAACCTTGCTCAATTGTGTTTCCATAGTCACAAATATGATCAACCCGAAAAATTTATCAACCTGAAACTATGATTTCCGGTGCGTATGAGCCCTTCACAATAATCGATGTGTTTTTTATGTTCTTAGTGCTAAGATGATTTACTAACTTGGTAGCCACTTGAATATTGAATAAACCCGATGAAAAACCTACTAGTCATTTTTTTATTAACAACCTGTTTTTTTGTTGGTGCCCAAACGCCTGTTACAACAAGTGATTTCGAATTATTTGGAGATCACATTTTTGTAAAACTGAGTGTTGACGGTTCTGAGCCATTGGACTTCATTATGGATACAGGTGATGGTCTTACTGTAATAGATCTGGATGTTGCCAAAAGCCTGAACCTTCCTTTAGACCACAAGCAAGCTACTACAAGTGCCCAAGGGAGTATCACCGGAGCGTTGATCAAGCACAACAAAATTGAGCTAAATGGCATGTTGCTTGAAAAGAATATCAAAGTTTACGCAACGGATCTGGATCACCTTGAGATCAGCATAGGCCGAAACATAGATGGTATCATTGGATATGATATGCTTCATCATCACATTGTAAGGTTGAACTACGACCAGATGAAGATTGAGGTGTATGATTCTGGTAGTTATCCGAAAGTAGGGGAGGTCATTCCATTTAAATTTCACACTGCCATACCTACGATTTCAGCTTACGTGACTTTAAATGACGGAGCTAGCATAGAAGGAGATTTCTTTGTGAATACTGGAGCAGGTACCACACTTGACTTCAATACTCCTTTTGCGAATAGCAACAACATCGTGGATCGTACTGGAGATCATTATTCTTATTTAGTTAAAGGTCTTGGCGACAAGGAGACAAGACACTATGAGGGTAGAGTAAAAAGTTTCCGTTTTGGCACAATATCTTACGATGATATGCCGATTGGTATTAGCCAGGTTCAAGCAGGTATCCAAGGTGACAAGAAAGTTGCTGGTATCATTGGTAACAGAATATTGAGCAGATTCAATATCCTTTTTGATTACAAAGGACACAAGATGTACTTGGAACCAAACTCCAGAAAAGATGGCGATTTCTATGTTAACTCAAGCGGTTTGGACGTACAAATGGACAAAGACATGAGTAAGGTATTGATCCACCAGGTGATTGAGGGAAGTCAGGGAGAAAAAGCTGGAATCAAATTAAATGATGAACTGGTCGCAATCGATGGAAAGAGTGTAGCAGACATGACTTTAATTGATGTGGAAAACATTTTGAAGACTCCTGGTAAAACGGTGGAGTTGACAATTAATAGCGGAGGAACAGAGAAGAAAGTAAGTATTGAACTGAAGAAACTTCTGTAAGCCTTTTTTAGCAAAAGAAAATTAGAACCCGCTTCTGCGGGTTTTTTTATTTAGTACGACGCTGAAATAGCTTGCATTATAAGATCACAAGCTTCTTCGATCTCATTTTTGGAAATGGTAAGTGGGGGAGCAATTCTCATGCTTTTGTCATTAAACAAGAACCAGTCTGTAATGACTCCAAGCTCAATGGCCCTATCGATAATCGGTTTCACTTCTTCGAAAGAACCAAAGTCCAGGGCCATCATGAGTCCTATTTGACGGAACTGCAAGATTTTTTTGTGCTTAAGATGCTGACGGAAAAGCTGGGCTTTTTCTTCGACTGATTCAAGAAGGCCAGTTTGAATGGTACGGAGTGTGGCAAGTGCAGCAGCAGAGCTAACTGGGTGACCTCCAAAGGTGGTAATGTGACCTAGAACAGGATTGTCTTTAAGTACTCCCATTATCTCTGAAGAACTAATAAAGCAGCTAATAGGCATACCGCCTCCCATACCTTTGGCACTGACTAATATGTCAGGCACTACTCCAAATTGCTCAAAGGCCCAGAGAGTTCCAGTACGGCCAAAACCACATTGTATCTCATCCAGGATAAGAAGAGTGCCGGTTTCTGTACAACTTTTACGAAGTTGCTCAAACCAGTTCTGGCAACTAAAGACTACTCCGGCTTCCCCTTGAACGGTCTCAACCAGTACAGCTGCAGTCTGATCATCTATTCTTTCTAAATCACTGTAAGAACCATAGGTGATATGTGAAACTCCAGGCACCAGGGGCCTGAATTTCTCTTTGAATATCTCCGACCCACTCACAGATAAGGCACCTTGAGACGATCCATGGTAAGCGTTGATGCAGCTGATAATTTTCGGTTTACCGCTAAATCTTTTAGCCAGTTTAATAGCTCCTTCAACAGCCTCGCTTCCAGAGTTTAGTAGATATACATTATCGAGGTTCGAGGGTAAAGTGTCAGCTAATGCCTTAGCTAATTGCACCTGAGGGCTCTGTACATACTCCCCATAGACCATCAAGTGCAAATACTTATCCGTTTGCTCTCGAATGGCTTCAACCACCGCGGGATGTCTGTGCCCGATATTACTTACACCAATACCTGAAATTAGATCGATGTATTTCTTCCCTTCTGTATCGTATAGATAGACACCTTCAGCTCTATCAATCTCCAGAGCGAGTGGAAAGTCTGAAGTTTGAGCCAGATGATTGGTGAAGAGTTGTCGATTAGTAAGCTGCAGTTTTACCCCTTTCTCTGAATTGCTTTTTTAGCGGCTTCTACGATGTTTTCGGTGCTAAGCCCGTACTTATCCAGTAGTTCTTCAGGCTTCCCACTTTCACCAAACGAATCATTTACTCCGACCATTTCCAGAGGCGCTGGAGCATTTCTGCCTAATGTCTGTGCCACACTTTCGCCCAGACCTCCATTAAGCTGATGCTCTTCTGCTGTGACCGCACACTTGGTTTTATTGACAGAGGCAAGAATAGCTTCTTCATCAAGAGGCTTGATTGTATGAATATTAATTACTTCAGCGGAGATACCTTGTTGTTCTAAGATCTCTTCGGCTTCAATAGCTTTCCATACCATGTGGCCATTAGCGAAGATGGTAACGTCTTTACCGTCAATCATCTTGTCTGCCTTCCCTATTTCGAAAGGTCGATCTTCCGCGATGAAAATGGGCCATTTCGGACGGCCAAACCGTAAGTAAACTGGTCCGTGATGCTTGGCTATGGCTTTCGTTGCCGCTCTTGTTTGCTCATAATCGCATGGCACAATTACAGTAAAATTGGGGAGCATTTTGGTCATACCCACATCTTCCAAAATCTGGTGTGTGGCCCCATCTTCTCCCAATGTCAACCCTGCGTGCGAAGCGCATACCTTTACATTCTTATCGGAATAAGCTATAGATTGTCTCAATTGATCGTAGACTCTTCCAGTTGAAAAGTTTGCGAAGGTTCCTGTGAAAGGAATTTTTCCCGCGGTAGCCAATCCAGCGGCAACACCCATCATGTTCGCTTCGGCAATCCCTATTTGAAAAAATCTCTCAGGAAACTCTTTGATAAAATCTCCCATTTTTAGAGAGCCAACAAGGTCAGCACATAATGCCACGACTTCCGGGTTGTCCTGGCCGGCCTCCAATAGTCCTACTCCAAACCCTGATCTTGTATCTTTCTTTTCAGTATATGTGTATTTCGCCATTATTTCTTTTTTAAAAGGTTTGGGTATTAGTAGTCTCCTAAAGTTTCTTCCAGCTGTCCAAGCGCTGATGCTAATTGTTCATCATTTGGAGCAGCACCATGCCATTTATGCGTTCCTTCCATGAAGTCCACGCCTTTGCCCATCTCAGTTTTCATCAAGATCATAATTGGTTTGCCATTGCCAGTTTTGGACTTGGCTTCCTTCAATGCTGAGATGATTTCCTCCATCTTGTTTCCATCGGCCTCCAATACATCCCATCCAAATGCGACATATTTCATTTTCAGATCTCCAAGAGAGTTCACTTCATCTACAGGACCATCAATTTGTTGGCCATTATAGTCTATAGCTGCAATGAGATTATCGGCCTTTTTACTGGCAGCTAACATCGCCGCTTCCCAAACCTGGCCTTCTTGTTGCTCCCCGTCGCCCATTAGGGTAAACACATGTTTTGTGTCTCCATTTAGTTTTTTCGCTAGAGCTGCACCTAATGCTACTGACAAACCTTGCCCCAGAGATCCTGAGGCTACGCGAATACCAGGCAGCCCCTCCTCAGTGGCCGGATGACCTTGAAGGCGACTATCAATTTGTCTGAAAGTCGCAAGCTCCGGAACATCGAAGAATCCGGCTCTTGCCAATACACTGTACCAAACTGGAGAAATGTGCCCATTGGAAAGGAAGAACATGTCCTCATCTTTTCCCTCCATGGAGAAGGGAGTCTTGTAATCCATGACTTCAAAATAAAGGGCTACGAAATAGTCGGCACATCCTAACGATCCTCCAGGGTGTCCTGACTGACATGCATGTACCATTCGTACAATGTCCCTTCTTACTTGTGAAGCTGTTTGGGTAAGTTTGGTGATATCTGGCATAAGCGATAGTTAATAAGCTTAAAGGCGAAATTAACAAATCGCAACCTTGATTCTTATTTGCCTGAAGAAAACGATTTCGACCTATGAGAAAAATACTATTCCTGTCATTGTTGGCCTTTTTCAATCTGGCTTATTCGCAACTTTTACCAACTGACCCAACTGTATATGAGATCATCAACTCAGTCAGTGCGGAGCGATTGGAAAGTGATATCAAGAAACTGGTATCCTTTGGTACCAGACATACCATGTCCGATACTGTTTCTGAAACAAGGGGAATTGGCGCGGCAAGACGATGGATAAAGCAGGAGTTTGAAAAAATCTCATCTGAGTGTGGCGGTTGTCTGGAGGTTTTCGAACAAAGAAGTTTTGTAAAAGCAGGTCCTAATACTCGTATTACTAAGGATACTTGGGTAGTGAATGTTTATGCGGTGAAAAGAGGCACCCAATACCCAAATCGGTATGTGATCATGAGCGGCGATATCGATAGCCGCGTGTCAGATCCACTGAACTACACGGATGATTCTCCTGGAGCTAATGATAACGCTTCAGGTATGGCAGGCGCGATTGAGTCGGCAAGAGTCCTTTCTAAATATGACTTTCCTTCGAGTGTCTTATTAGCGGGATTATCAGGTGAAGAACAAGGACTTTTTGGTGGTAGGTTCTTGGCACAGAAAGCAAAAAATGAAGCTTGGGAGATTGCTGCCATTTTAAATAATGACATGATTGGCAATATAGAAGGAGTAGATGGCGTGATTGACAACAGGAGCTTTAGAATATTTTCAGAACCTTATTCCATATTGAGTTCTGAGAAGGAGCTTAAAAGAAAGCGCTTTTATGGAGGTGAAAATGATAGCCCTTCTCGCCAAGTGGCCAGATATGTCTATCAGACCACTAAAACTTACATGCCAGAAATGAATCCTATTTTGATTTACAGACTGGATAGATTTGGAAGGGGAGGACACCATACGCCTTTCAACAATGCCGGATTTGCCGGAGTAAGGATAATGGAGGCGCATGAGAATTATAACCGTCAACATCAAGATATTCGAACAGAGGATGGTATAGAGTATGGTGATGTAATCGAAGGTGTGAATTTTGAGTATTGCCGGAAGATGACGGCTGTCAATGCGGCAAGTTTAGCTTCAATGGCTTTAGCCCCGCCATCACCTGAAAATGTGAGTATTGGTGGCATTGTGAAGCCATCTGCCTACCTGAAATGGGATAAGGTGGAAGGTGCTGCTGGATACAAGGTTTATTGGAGAGATACTACAGCCCCAACCTGGCAATATTCCAGACTTGTCTCTGGAGAAGAAACTGAGTTCACTGTAGAAGGAGTTGTAATTGATAACTTTCTATTCGGAGTAGCGGCAATAGGAGAGGCCGGACATGAGAGCGTCGTGAGCTACCCTACTTCAGTAGTGAGATGATCTGAAGTTGAGAATGTAATGGGCCCGGATAAGGACTCTGCCATCCAGGCCCAAACAATATTTATTGCACTATTTGTGCAGTATGATCTTTGGTTTTTACTTTCTCAATCACTTCTTCTATAATCCCTTCTTCATTGATGACGAAGGTGGTTCTGAGAGTACCCATGTATTTTTTGCCATACATCGATTTTTCTCCCCAGGTGCCGTATTGATTATGAATGGTGTGATCAGTATCTGCTAATAGCGAGAAAGGCAGTGATTGTTTGTCTATAAACTTCTGATGTGAAGTTTCAGAATCCTGACTTACGCCAAGTACTACATATCCTTTCTCCTGGAGCATTTCATAGTTGTCTCTTAGGT
This sequence comes from uncultured Roseivirgaceae bacterium, assembly GCA_964653795.1. Classification (GTDB taxonomy): domain Bacteria; phylum Bacteroidota; class Bacteroidia; order Cytophagales; family Cyclobacteriaceae; genus JAWPMT01. The sequence continues at coordinate 27,202 of CAZZHO010000002.1, forward strand.
TACATGCCTGCGCCGTGCAACCAGGTGTATTGTCTTTTGGGTAGAAATAAAGAATTACCTTCTTGCCTTTTAACTCGGTGAGTTTGATTGTATTTCCAGCTTGGTCTTTTCCTTCAAATTCTGGGGCTTTGTCCCCAGCTTTCAGTGTGATCATGAGTTACTAATTGTTTTTCTGTACGTTTTCTTATTTCCGGCGTTATCTTCCACCTCGAGTATAAACTCACCTGATATCGACTTGTTCACAGTCTTGGGCTGCGATACAAGCTTTTTCTTTTTTGAATCGTACTTCATCAAAAACCATTCGCCATCCAGGGTTGCGCTATAAGACTTTATACCAGATAACTCATCGCTTATTACAAATTGTAGCTTTTGACTAGATAAGGTAACAGGGGTAATTTTTGGAGCATCTAAGTCCTCAGCAATCGTGTATTTGACAAGATCTCTGGTTTTAAAAGTAATTTGGTCTTCATTCCAATCACCTCCTTGGAAATTCAATCGACTACCGAAAACAGAGTAGACGTGCGCCTTCTCCTGGTTATATTCCAGCTCAGGTTTCAGGGTCACTTTTATACGCTGCCTAACTGGATAGTCCGGATGTAAAAAGTTGAAATATTCACCTTCTTCATCTTGCTCCTTTTTAAACCTTAGATTGAGTGGTTTGAATAAAGACTTTCTTCCAAAATCCAGATCGATATCACGGTGATACAGCTGAAAACTCTCGTCACTTGGAATAGTGGATATGAAGTTTGGATCGTATGCACCCTCTGTTGTTACCAGCATATCAGGGAGGCCTGTATCCAAAGGCCATAAGTAAAAGTTTTCTATTTCATTGAGAAAATAGGGTTGCAATTGATACTGCAGTCCATTTGCCAGTATAGTAATATTTTCATCGGCACTACGACCGGATTTTATTTGGAGGACGTTTTCTACAATTTCATAATCTGTTAGTGTCGGTCCTTTTGGATATTGAATTTCACGGTGATTTACGTTTTTGTCGAACGTGGATTTATTTCCATAGCTATCGATTAACATGATTTTGATGTTCGATACTTCCTCGTCAAAAGTGATACCTTCATTTGCCTTTAAGTAAATAGTAAGGTTATTCCCCTGATCTCTATAGAGCTTGTTGAATTTTTGTCTTTTCTGGGAGTAGGTTGGGTAATCCATGTGCACCACAATATTCCTCATCGCGCCAAAGGCCATCCTGGTTTTCTTTTGATGAAATACCGTATCATCATCTACGGACATTACGATTTCTGGAATGCCATTTCTGGCTCCGGACCCGTTGTGCTTATCCTGGTAGAGTATCTGAATGCCTATCCTTCCTTTTAAATTGATCGGCTTAGTCAGGCGATAATATTCACCAATCTTGTAAACATTGAATTCGTATCTCCCAAAGGCTCCATTTACCCTGGCATTTTGATCCAGAGTCACGAAAGCGATCTTTTTGAGTGTAGGGGCAAGCCTGTCAGTGATCTCTGAAAAGTTGAATTTTAACGGATCTAAAACGCGTTGTTGCTTATCTCTTATTTCGAAGTGCAAGTGTGGTCCACTTGACGAACCAGAGTTGCCGGAATAGGCGATCACTTCGCCTTTACTAAACTTAAACTCATCAGCTCGTGGGAATAAGTTGACCACATAGCTCTCTTCTTCATATTGCTTTTTGATGAGGTATTTTTCAAGCCCTGGACTGAAGTGATCTAAGTGAGCGTACACGGAGGTCGTGCCATTGGGGTGCTTCATGTAGAGGCAATGTCCATAACCCCCTAACTGCACACTTATTCTTGATATATAACCATCCGCGGTAGCATAAACGGGCAAACCAATTTGCCCACCTGTTCGGATGTCAATTCCTCCGTGAAAATGTGTGCCTCTCATTTCTCCCATGGTACCCGCCAAGTAGTTCGTTTGGCCGGGATTTATAGGGAATAAATAATAATCTTCAGTTGTGAATGATTGACTAAAGAGGCTTCTATAAATCGCAAATACGATGAGGAATAATAAAGCTTTGACCACACTCAAATTTTGTCTATTCTCTGGTGACTTTAAAATAACAGCTTTACTCTGAAAAACCATTTCAGGGAGCAGTGATTGCGGAAAAATGTCCTTTAAACCTTAAATTATTTTATTTCGAAAGAAAACATCTCCTCATTTTCAATGAAGCCGGTCAAGCGATCCCCAATTTTGATAGGGCCAACACCTTTTGGAGTTCCGGTGAAGATGATGTCACCGGTTTTCAGTGTTACGAACTTAGAGATATAGGATATGATCTCATCAATGGAGTACAACATTAGAGAGCTATTGCCTTCCTGCACATTTTCTCCATTCTTTTGAAGCTTGAAGTTTAGATTGGATAAGTCAAATTTCGTCTTGTCGATAAACTCTGAAACGGGCGCAGATCCATTGAATCCTTTTGCCAAATCCCACGGTAGTCCTTTCTCCTTATACTTTGATTGCAAATCTCTTGCGGTAAGGTCTACACCCAAACCAATTTCGTCGTAGTACTTATTCGCAAACTCTTTTTCTATAGATTTTCCTTCTTTCTTGATTTTCACTAGTAATTCCACTTCGTAATGGATTTCTTTAGTGAAGGAAGGGTAGTAGAAAGGAGCATTCTCTCTGAGTATAGCCGTGTCAGGCTTCATAAAAATTACCGGACTGTCTGGCTTTTCATTGTTTAGCTCCTTTATGTGATCGACATAGTTTCGACCGATGCAAATTATTTTCATAGAAAAGAGTTTACGCTGTAATCAAATCGGGCTCTGATACCTGAACCAGTCCATTGCTATCGAATTGATGCAGTTGCACCTCTTTGATTTCATTTACCAATACAGGATCATACTTGGCTGATACTCGCACGTAGTTTTCGGTAAAACCCTGCATCTGACCATCTTCAATATCTGCTTCGAAAAGTACTTTTCTTACAGAGCCCAATTGAGATTCATAGAAATATCTTTTCTTCTTTTCTGAAAGATTTCGGAGCATTTTAGATCGTTTGGTTCTTTCAGGTTTTGAAACTACATCCGGTAAGGATATCGCCTTTGTGTTGGGTCTTTCAGAGTAGCTGAAAACATGTAGATAGGAGACATCCAGTTCGTTGAGGAAATTATAGGTGGTCAGAAATTCTTCCTCTGTTTCACCAGGGAATCCTACAATTACGTCTACACCAATAGCACAATCAGGCATTAATGATTTGATTAGGTCGACGCGATCCCTGTATAGGCCAGAGAGGTACCTTCTGTTCATGGCCTTCAAGATGTTGTCGCTCCCTGATTGTAAGGGAATATGGAAATGAGGAAGGAACTTTTTAGACCTTGAAACAAATTGGATGATTTCTTCAGAAAGTAAGTTGGGTTCTATGGAGGAAATTCTTATTCTGTCGATTCCATCTACCTCATCCAACGCTTTGATTAAATCAAGGAATTTTTCTTTTCTTCTCCCTTCCTGGATACCGAAATCCCCAATATTTACTCCTGTAAGGACCACTTCTTTTACCTCTGTAGCTGCAACCTTTTGAGCTTCCGCCACTACACTTTCAATGGTGCCGCTTCTACTCTTGCCTCTAGCGAGTGGAATGGTACAAAAAGCGCAGCCATAGTTGCATCCATCCTGCACCTTTAAGAAGGTCCTGGTCCTATCTGCATAAGAAAAGGCACTATGGTATGAGGTTGCTTCACTAATGGAAGAGGCATGTACCACAGGAGTGTTTTGTTTTTGAAAGTCTTCTATGAATTCAAAGAGCCTGAACTTTTCTGCCGCACCGAGGACTGCATCTACTCCTTCGATCTCACTGATTTCTTTTGGTTTGAGCTGCGCATAGCAACCAACTATGAGTACGTAGGAGATAGGGGAAATCTTTTTAGCTTCTTTGACAATACGTTTGCACTTCTGATCAGCATTATCGGTGACAGAGCAGGTATTGATCACGAATATGTCAGGCGTTTCGGAGAATTCTACCTTTTTGTAACCTCTATCCTGAAACATTCTGGAAAGAGTAGAGGTCTCTGAGAAATTCAATTTACAACCCAACGTATAAAATGCCACCCGCTTCATACCGCAAAGATAGGAATGGCAAGGGGTATAAGTAAACTGTTAATTACCAATTAGTATGAAGGGAGCCCAATAGTATGGGTCTTGATAATTCTCGGACTTGAGCAGAGACAACTTCGCCTGTCTAAGCGAAGCTGAAAAGTCCTTTCTTCCTTCCAGGATTTCCTGATAAAGCCGAATCATCAAATCGGAAGTAGACTGGTCAGAGACTTGCCAGAGCGATACAATCAGATTCTCCGCTCCAGCGTATAGCAATGACCTTGATAGACCGACTATCCCTTCACCCTTTGCAAGCTTCCCAAGTCCGGTTTCGCAGGCTGAAAGCGTAACCAAATCAGCATTGATTTTGAGGTTGTAGATCTCACCAGAGTACAACAGACCGTCCTCCTCTTCCGAAGAGCCTAAGAAAATCCGTGATAGCTCAGGCTTGCTTTCATGTACCAGTCCATGGGTAGCAAAATGGAGGATGCCATAAGACTGAAGGTCAAGGTCCTTCAGCGCCTTTTCCTTGGCTTCTTGTCGCATTAAAGATGTTGATTCCCAACTATTGTTCTCAAAGAAATACATGATGGTACTGACCTCCCTTTCTGTACCCGCGAGGGAAACCATCCGTGTTTCAGGTTCGAAATCAACTGGTGCTACAAAAAGAACTTCGTGGTTCATTTCCTTTTCAGGAGATTCTCTTTTTTCCATAAACAGGGTGGCAGAATATTCATAGCTCAAATCATAGTGTTCAATGAAATAGCTTCCATCCTCATCAGATTTCAGGCCTTCGAAAGGAATAGTCCCCAAGATGCCATCTGGAATGATAGTAAGAGTCGTTATGTAACTAGGAAGAGCGGGTATCAAGTCTTTGTAAAGCGAGCTGGCTGATGAATTGAATATGGAAGGAACTCTATACTTGATTGCATTTCTTAAACCACTAATTTTCTTCAAGTAATCCTCGGCTTTATCCTTTACTATTACCTCTAGTCCTTTGCTGCTCACTACAAATAAGTAAAGCTGATCTTCTCCCTCGAAGTAGGATAAAAGTGCCTCTTCTTTGGTCAGTGCCTGCGATACCTCTGAGCCTGTTGTGGCTTTGGTTTGATACTTTAAGGAATAGTACTGAGGGTAATCCCGCTCAAGGTTGGAAATAAGACTTCTGTATGCTCTTTCAGTTTCGAAAAGAGCATTCTTCAGTGTTTCCTCATCTTCTTCACCAGATTTACTTGCCAATTGTTGTGATAGAAAGCTTATTTCTTTCTGCAAACTATCTTCTTGGTTTAGAAGCTCCTGAGGTAATCCTGCAAAGCTCTGGGCCTTTGTTTCTGAGATAGCTTCCAATAACACAGCAGATTTACTTCTTTCGCAATAACCAAAGGCCTGCTCAAGGTATTTCTTACCACCAACTGGCTGTTCAGACAGCATCAAAGCAACCTTTATAGCCCCCTCATAGACCTCTTTTGCGAGTTGGCCCATTCGAATTTTATCTTTCTCATTCTTCCTGATTTGTCTGATTTCACTGATTAGACTATCACACTTGGAATAGGTGTCTAAAGCCGCGATCAGGTGCGCAGGTTTTAGAGATTTGGCAACATGCAGTATCTCCAACGTTTTAGCTTTCGAGATAAGCGAGGATAGTAGTATGTCAGCGTTGTAATAGTTAGTCAGATTGGGTAGCTCATCCCATTTATTGAAATTTTGATCATAAAGGTTAGCGTATATGGATTGTTGGTAGATGTCGATAGCATCTTTCCATTGTCCCTCCTCAAATTTGATTTTCCCCAATAAGAAATAGGCATTTGCCACTGATGGGTGCTTTTCTCCATACAACTGTTTGTACATATTTAAAGCTCGAGTCTGAAAGGTTTCTGCTTCCTCCCATTTATCCTCTAAACCATAGATTCTTCCAAAGCTTGAATAAGTAAAGGCTTTGCTCGGGTGCGGTTTTTCTTGATATAGGTTATTCCAAATGTTCTCAGCCTTGTTCAAAAGATCCAGCGCATCGCCGGTATTGCCTTCATCGGCATTGGCACTCGCCAGGTTAATCAAGGCAAAAGCCACTTTTGGGTGATCCGTTCCATATGCTTTTTCGTAAATGCCTCGGGTTCTGGACAAATAAAGTGAAGCTCTAAAACCATCAATTCCTAAATTGATAACACCCAAATTGTTGTAGGAGTCCGCAGCTTCTACTGATAGCTTTCCGAAAATCTCTTGACGAATTCTTAAGGCTTTTTCGTGGTATTGATTGGCAAGATCCAAGTTGCCATTATTCCAATAGATGATACCAAGATTCTCAAGACATTCGGCTTGTTGAGCATTTTGCTCTTCAAATAGTGATTCGGCTTTTTGTAGGTTTTCTAAGGCCAAATCATTCCTTCCCAGGTTCAATTGGGATTCCCCCAGCAAAGTATAAGCCTCTGCTAATAGCTCCTTTTCTTTGGGGAGTTCATTTTGGATCTCGATTAGAATGGTTTTTGTATTCTCCATGCAGATGTCTGCATCGCCAGCTAGAAGCTGACATTGACCTGATCTCAGTTGGAACCTGCCATAATTAAGGAAGTCTCCATCTTCTTTTTGACTTTGGGCGTATCTCTCGTATAGGGTTGAGGCTCGGTTATAATCGGCATTTTGATATGCTAGTTCAGCTAGTTCTAAAAGATCATTCTGAGCGAACAAGCTGGTGGATACAAAAAAAATAAGCAGATAGCTGAAAATGCTTTTCATAAAATCGTTCTGCTCTCAGTACTTAAAAATGAGCGAAAAGGTTGATTGCCAAAAATAAGAAAATGTGGTTCAGTAAGATTTTTTCAGAAAAAAATTAGCGGAGATTAAACCTTGATGGTGCTATGATATCTAAGGACCAAATCTTTAAAAAACTAGATTATGAAAAGGATAGCATTTGTATTGACCAGCCTCACCGTAATATTTTTCTCATGTGAGGATTCAGGGATAGACGAGATGGGGGTTCAGGGAGTTGAGTCCATAGACATTACAAGCGAAGAAACGATTACTTCTGCTATGGAAGATGCAGACGTGATTTCTGATGCAGGTTTTGACTCATTCAGTGATTTTGGGGGTAGAGGAATCAGAGATGAAATTTTGGATTGCGCGGCTGTCACACATGATACAGTGAACAATGTAATCACAATTGATTATGGAGATGGGTGCGAAGGTAGAAGAGGTAGAACCAGATCTGGAAAGATCATAGTCACCTACAGTGGAGGAAGAAGATTTGCTGTTGGTGCTTTTAGAGAAGTGACATTTGAGGATTTTGTAATTGACAGCACTCAAATTGAAGGTACGAGGACTCATACAATAGTAGCTGTGGATACCACTACAAGTACAATTACAACTGAAATTACAATGGAAGGTGGAAAGGTCACTTTCTCTGACGGAACATCTGCTACAAGGGAAGCATCAAGGACTAGAGTTTGGAATCGATCTGAAAATGTGACCACTGTCAATGGAAGTGCCAGGGGAGTAAACCGGGAAGGTGTAGCCTACACTATGGAAATTGTAGAGGAATTGGTCTTCGCCAGGGATTGTTGGTTCGGAAGGGTGTTTGTACCCATATCAGGAGTCAAAGTTTTTACCACAGCTGACCAAGAAGTGACCATAGACTATGGCAATGGAGAATGTGACAACATTGCTAAGGTAACGACTGGGGATCAAACGGAAGAGATAGTGCTGAGCCTAAGAGGCAGGAGACGAGGATAAGAAGGGGATTTCCCTTCGATTTTCAGGTAGAGAGGGTATCTAATTTAGATGCCCTTTTTTAATGATCTGAAAACCAGCATGTTGTTATATGGTAGTGCGGGAATGTTTATATTGCAAGATCAAATTAACCTTGCTATTACATGTCATTCACCTATTACACTTACGACCGTAAGTGCGATGCTCCTTTTGCGAAGGAGTTAAATGAAGAGGTCAATCTCTATTTTAAGCGTGAGAATATCAGTAAGAGTGCCAACACCAAAATGTTGGTAAAATCCGGAATGCTATTGCTTCTGTTTTTCGTGCCGCTGACATTGATGTTGACTGGGGTTGTGTCTCAAATTGCTTTGTTGTATGTGCTTTGGATAATTATGGGTGTGGCCATGGCAGGTATTGGAATGTGCATCATGCATGATGCCATTCATGGCGCATACTCCCGATCGAAAGTTGTCAATAAGGTGTTGGGTTTGACCCTGAATTTAGTGGGAGGGAATGCCTTCGTTTGGCATGTGCAACACAATGTGCTGCATCATACTTATCCCAATGTAGACCAGGTCGATGATGATTTGGACATACCTTTTTTATTGAGAATGTCACCGCATCAACCCCGACACTGGTTCCACAGATATCAGCAAGTCTATGTTTGGATCCTATATGCCTTTGCTACCTTGTTTTGGGTCACCTCCAAAGATTTTGTGATGCTGAATAAGTACAGGGAGAGACAACTTTTAGAAGTAGATAAGAATTTTTTGAAGCACGTATTGAATATAGTCTCTTGGAAACTGGTTTACTTCGGCTATTTATTGGTGTTACCGATAATGTTGTTGGCAGTTCCTTTTTGGCACGTTTTGCTGATGTTTTTGGTAATGCATCTTACCGCTGGCGTTTTATTGAGTATCATTTTCCAACCTGCTCATGTATTTGAAGGTACAGATTTCATCAAACAAGATCAGGAAGTAGCAATTGATAGAAGTTGGCATTTGTACCAACTTCAGACTACCACAAATTTCAAATTAGGACCTTTC
>CAZZHO010000002.1:36075-68504 GCA_964653795.1 uncultured Roseivirgaceae bacterium
AAGTTGGCATTTGTACCAACTTCAGACTACCACAAATTTCAAATTAGGACCTTTCTTATCCTGGCTGTCGGGCGGTTTGAATTATCAGATTGAACATCATTTATTCCCGAATATTTGCCATGTTCACTACCCGAAGCTTTCAAAAATTGTGAAGAAGCTGGCCAATAAATATGACATGCCCTATCACTTGCAGGGAAGTTTGGGAGGCGCATTAAAACTGCACTATCAGCAGCTTCGGATTCTTGGGGCGGATTAATTCGCAGTTGTAAAAACGTAGGAAATGATATTGGCTCCCATCTCAAGGGCTTTTCTACGGAGAGTTTCAGGATCATTGTATATGATTTGATCCTCCCAGCCATTTCCTAAATCGGACTCGTAAGAATAAAAGCAAATGAGCCTTCCTTCGTGGAACATGCCGAAGCCTTGAGGTGGCTTACCATCATGCTGGTGAATTTTTGGTAACCCATTGTCAAAATCATATCGCTGATGATAGATGGGATGATCAAAAGGGATTTCAACAAAGGTCTTATTGGGGAATACTTTCCGCATTTCCAGTCTAATAAATGGATCTAAGCCATAGTTGTCATCTACATGTAAAAACCCTCCGGAAAGAAGGTACTGTCGAAGGTTTGTCGCATCCTCCTCTGATAGGTTGATATTCCCATGACCCGTAAGATAGACATAGGGGTAAAGCGGCAAATCAGGGCTACCAACTTCTACTATATCCTCCTCACGATGAATGTTGGTCCGGAGCTCTCTATTGCAAAATGCTATCAAGTTGGGAAGGGCAGTTTTATTGGCATACCAATCGCCACCACCACTGTACTTTAGTTTTGCAATCTTCAAGGGTTGGGTCAGACCATTGAAGCTTATAAAGAAGAAGAATATGCTAAATAGCCTACTTGCCCAATAGTTCATTTATCAAATTTAGATTTACTTCCGTAAAATCATTTACGATCAGGTCGGCTGAGAGTTCTTCTCTTTCATGAGAGGTAGCTAATGCTATAACCTTGGATCCTGCAGCTTGACCCGCTTTTATACCGGAAACCGCATCCTCAAATACGATACAGTTTTGATTTGCTATGTCAAGTGCTTTCGCACATTTCATGTATATCTCGGGGTTAGGTTTCCCTTTGGTCACCGCCCGTTCATCCAGTATAGCCGAAAAGTATGATCTGAAACCCAAGCCATCTAAAGTAAAGTCTACATTCTCAACCGGCGCAGAAGTGCCAACGGCCATGGATATTTTGGCTTCTTTGCATGTCTGAAGGAAAGATTCGATCCCTGCAGTTGCTTTCAAATGAGGAGCGTAAAGCTCTCGGTACATTTCTTCTTTCTCATTCCCGATTTCCCTCACTCTCTCCAATGGCATTTCTTCTTCAAAAATGAACTTAACAACCTCTGTCAGGGTGCGACCATTTAGGTTATTCTTATATCCCTCCTCAGTAAGGGGTTTGCCGTATTTCTCGCAGATTGCCTGCCAGCTTTTATAATGGAAAATATGATTGTCCACAATCACACCATCCATATCGAATATGAGTCCTATTTCCTGCATCTTATTCTAAATGTGCTATTCGCCAAATAGCTCACCCAAAGGTTTGCCAGTTGCGGCATTGGGTAAACTTACGTTTAAAAGCATTGAGAGCGTTGGCGCAATATCCGTTATCGAGACTTTTCTTACTGATTTTCCGGAAGGGATAGAATGACCATAGAAAATAATTGGGACATGCGTATCATAGTTGAACCCGGTGCCGTGGGTGGTGCCCATATTCCCATATCCATTACCCAAGTGGTTGGGCTTCATTACCACCAAAATATCACCAGACCTTTGGACATTGTAACCATTTCTGAGCAATCTCAAAAGGTCATCATTTTCAGAACCTTGAATGACTTGATCGTCTGTATAAACTTCAAAGACATCTTCTGAACCAAGCGCGATATCAGCAATTATTTTTCTTACATGCTCAGGTTCATAATCTGACGAATCTATCAAGGCGCCATTCAAAAAAATCTGATCATTGGATACATCTGCAAGCCATTCACCTTTGCCTAATGCTTTTTGTATTTCGGTATTTACATATACTCCTGCACGTCCCGTGCTGTAGTAGCCAGCTTTTACTTTCACAGATTGCAAATAGGAGGGAACATGTACTACTCCATGGTCTGCGGTAAGGAAGACGGTATAAGCTTCTTCGCCCACCTTTTCATCTAAGAATTTCAAAAAGTCCTCCAGCTGTCGGTCGAGACGGACATAAGTGTCTTGTAGTTCTTTTGAGTGTGGACCAAACGCATGTCCAACATAGTCGGTAGAAGAAAAGCTTACAGCTAAAAGATCGGTGATGTCATCTTCACCCAAAGACTCACCTTCCACAGCAGCCATTGCCATTTCTATCGTCAATTGATTGCCAAAAGGAGTGGTTCTCAGGATACCATAGTCATCTTCTTTGGTGATCTCAGAGAAATTATAGGGGAAGGTAGGACGATCCTTTTTGCCTATGGGTCTTTCAAAATCATTGTCATCGTCATGTGATTCAACATAGGTGCTGATGTCCTTTAGAGTCTCCCACGAAGACTTAAGATACTCTTGAGGCAAGTCCCTGTCATTGAAGCTTTTCACCCATGCTGGTAGTTCATTCATATAATAGGTGCTTGTAATGAAATCACCTGCGGTAGGGTCATACCAATAAGCTGCATTTGCAGAATGCCCGGCAGGAAGAATACTGCCTCTGTCTTTGATGGCCACGCCAATAACTTTGGACCTGAAGTTGGAAGTGAGCCTGAGCTGATCGCTAATGGTAGTGGATATCATGTTTGCGGGTGACATAGCTCCATTCTTTCCACTCCCACCAACTGCCTGCCTCGTAGAGTCTTCTGCACAATAGATAGATTTATCCAGCTCTCTGCTGTACCAGTTGTTGGCTATAATCCCATGGTATCTGGGAGTAGTGCCTGTGTAGACAGACGCATGTCCAGGACCAGTGTAGGTCGGTATATAATTGTAATGAGCATTCTTGAAATGGTAGCCTTTTCCCAAAAGTCTTTTGAACCCTCCCTCGCCAAAATGGTTTTCAAATCGATATAGGTAGTCGTTTCTCATTTGATCCACGACAATGCCTACCACCAATTTGGGTTTCTTTCCTTGAGAATACCCATGAAAGTTCAAAAGCAAGAAGGTTAGAATCAGAAAGATTCGTGTTGAATGCTTCATTTATATAAGTCTTTAAGATGCTTTCTTTGGTGAAATTAAGTGCTTGAAAGTTACCCTAGCATTAAGGTTATCAATTATAGTATCGATAGATCATCTCTGCTACCAGACCCGTCCAGCCAGTCTGATGAGAAGCTCCCAAACCTTCGCCTGTGTCACCATTGAAATACTCATAGAAGAGAATATAGTCTTTAAAATGTGGGTCTTTCTGCAATTTCTCATAATCGCCATACAGCGGCCGGTTCCCTTTTTCATCAGGAAGGAAGATCTTGAACATTCTCCAACAAACATCCTTGGCGACATCTGCAAGATTCTCTTTTTTACCTGAACCAGTTGGATATTCCACCTTGAAGCCATCCGAGTAATATTGATGATACTTCTGCATGGACTCCAATAAAATGTAGTTAACCGGGAACCAAATTGGTCCTCTCCAATTGCTATTTCCTCCAAAGAAGGAGCTATCTGACTCACCCGGAAGATACTCCACGGACAGTGTTTCGTTATCTACTTCGAACTCGTAAGGATGATCCTTGTGGTATTTGGATAATGCCCTGATGCCGTATTCAGAGAGAAACTCTTTAGGATCAAGCATCCTTTCCAGGATCTTTTTGAGCCTGTGTCTCCTCAAGATACTAAGCAGGTGTTTTTTGTCTGTCCCTTCATCATTCCATCTGGATACCAAGGAAGCGAGGGTAGGACGTTCTTTTACTATGAACTCAAGGCTTTGGCGAAATTCCGGAAGTTCGTCATATGCCTCTTGCCTTAGTATCTCAACTGCATACAGAGGGATCAAGCCAACCATGGATCGCACTTTCATCAGTTGGTCCTCTGCGTCGGGGCAGTGTATGATGTCATAATAAAATCCATCTTTCTCATCCCACAAGTCCACTCCCGCATCCCCAATACCATTCATCGCACCCGATATATACAGGAAGTGCTCGAAGTACTTAATGCACATGTCCTGATAGACAGGATACTCCAAAGACAACTCCTGAGAAATACGCAACATGTTCAAAGCGAACATGGCCATCCAACTCGTGCTATCTGCCTGTTCTAACCTGGAGTTTTCAATGATTTTATGATTTCTGTCGAATACTCCAATGTTATCGAGTCCGAGGAATCCACCCTCAAATAGATTGTTACCATCTTTGTCTTTTCTATTGATCCACCAGGTGAAATTGACGGTCAGTTTATGAAATGCCCTCTGAAGGAAATCCAGGTCGGCCTCGCCATTTAGTTTCTTGTCAATGTTAAAGACTCTGAGTACTGCCCAGGCATGGACTGGAGGATTTACATCACTAAAATTCCATTCATAAGCCGGTATCTGACCATTTGGGTGCTGGTATCGTTCCGTCAGTAGGAGCAGCAATTGGTTCTTTGCGAAATCTGGATCTATCCGTGCTATTGGGATGCAATGAAATGCCAAATCCCACGCTGCATACCACGGATACTCCCATTTGTCAGGCATTGAAATGATATGGTAATTGAATAGGTGCTTCCAATCCGAATTCCTCCCTTTTTTTCTGACTTGGGGTGGGCTGGTCTTTCCTGGATCGCCATGTAGCCAATTGTGGATGTTGTAATAGTAGAATTGCTTACTCCACATCATCCCCGCAAAAGCCTGGCGCTGAATATTTTTTAATTCGGAATTCTCGACTTTTTCCTGAATGTCGTGATAAAAGTCGTCAGCATCTGCCAGCCTTTGGTTCATGATTTGATCAAAATCACCAAAAGGGTTTTCGAGTTCTTTATCACAAAACCTGACCCGAACTTTCTCCTCGGAGTTTTTTAATACCAACTTGAAGTGCCCACTCACTTTGGTGCCTTCATTTTTTGGGTTTAGGGATTTCTTGTCATCGACTACAAAATCATTGATGGCATCCTTGGGGTATTTTGACCTATTGACAGATCCGTTGCCGTATAGTCTTTCCCTGTTGGTTTCATTATCACAGAAGAGCAGTTCCACATTCTCCGAATCAAAGTAGGCATAGAATTCACCTAGCATATGATGTGAGATTTTGACAGAGTTCGAGCCAGTTTTTTTAATAGTGGGAATCTCCAAATCACGTCCTGATGACCAGGTATTCCTCATCCAAATAGTTGGGAGAATATGAAGGTTCGCTTCTTTTTTTCCTCTATCGACCGCTGTGCAGCTTAGTAGAAAATCCTGCTCGCTGTTTTTAGCGTATTCCAGGAATAGATCGTAGTACTCATCCTTATCAAATATGCCTGTATCCAATAGTTCATACTCACGTTCTTTGCGAGAACGGGCGCCATTCCTGTCAACTAGCTTGGCATAAGGAAACTCACCCTTCGGATACTTATACAGCATCTTCATGTAGGAGTGGGTGGGAGTAGAGTCCAGGTAGTAGTAAAGTTCCTTTACGTCCTCTCCATGATTGCCCTCATTGCCTGTTAAACCAAACAGTCTTTCTTTTAGTATTGGGTCTTTCTCATTCCAAAAAGCCCATGAAAAGCAAATTCGCTGATCATAGTTAGAGAACCCTCCAATTCCGTCTTCACCCCATCGGTAGGCTTTACTTCTGGCCTGGTCATGAACGACAGATTCCCAAGCATTACCATGATCGGTATAATCCTCCCGGACTGTGGCCCATTGCCTTTCAGACAAATACGGTCCCCATTCCTTCCACTTTTTATCGACTTTATCTTGCTTAAGTCTTTCTTTTTCAATCGGTTCAATCATATGGCGCCAGGTTATCTGAAGAAAAGAAGTGTTCTTCAGATGAAAAGAGTCTCAAACTTAAAAAACGTCTATGGCTTCCGGTCATACAGACATAGTATTTTTGCGGCATGATCGAAAAAATACTCATCCTCGATTTTGGATCTCAGTATACCCAGCTAATAGCTAGAAGAGTAAGAGAACTGAATGTCTACTGTGAGATACATCCATTCAGTAAGCCTCCGACTGTAGATGAGACGGTCAAAGGATTAATTCTTTCAGGGAGCCCATGCTCGGTACTGGAGGATGGATCTCCAAGAGTTGATTTAGAAGCATTTGGGGACAAGCCTATATTAGGCGTTTGCTATGGTGCTCAGCTCATTGCGCATGAAAATGGAGGCAAGGTGGCCAGGTCAGCTCATAGAGAATATGGAAGATCCAATATTTCTCAAGTAGCTTCCAATGATTTGTTTAAAGGAATAGAGGACGGTTCGCAGGTTTGGATGTCGCATGGAGATACTATTACCGACCTACCATCATCTTTTGAAAAAATTGCATCCACAAAAGACATCCCGGTGGCAGCTTACAAGCTTGCTGGAAGAGAAACGTATGGTATTCAATTTCATCCGGAGGTTACTCATACTGTACAGGGCAATGAGTTACTATTCAATTTTGTGGTTAATATCTGTGGAGCTAGTCAAACATGGACTCCCGATGCCTTTGTAGAAAGTACGGTTGACGATTTAAAAGAGCAACTGGGTGAGGATAAGGTAGTGATGGGTCTTTCTGGAGGAGTAGATTCTTCCGTGGCTGCCGTTTTGCTTCACAAGGCCATTGGTGAAAATCTGTATTGCATCTTCGTTGATAATGGCCTTTTGAGGAAGAATGAGTTTGAGTCGGTGTTAGCTAGCTACAAGGGACTTGGACTTAATGTCAAGGGAGTAGACGCAAAACAAAAGTTCTACAGTGCTTTAAAGGGACTTACTGATCCTGAGGCTAAGAGAAAAGCTATTGGTAAAACTTTTATTGATGTATTCGATGAAGAATCACATAAAATAGAAGGAGTCAAGTGGCTGGGGCAAGGGACCATTTACCCTGATGTCATAGAGTCAGTTTCTGTGAAAGGCCCATCAGTGACCATAAAGTCTCATCACAATGTTGGGGGACTTCCTGAGAAAATGAAACTGAAAGTAGTAGAGCCTTTAAAGCTGCTTTTCAAAGATGGAGTAAGAAGAGTGGGTAAGAGTCTGGAAATTCCACAAGAGATTTTGGGTAGACACCCTTTTCCTGGCCCAGGTTTAGGAATTCGAATTTTGGGGGATATTACGGCCGAAAAAGTGGAAATACTACAAGCCGTGGATCATATCTTCATCAATGGATTGAAGGAAGAGAGTCTTTATGATGAGGTTTGGCAGGCAGGGGCCATGTTACTCCCGATTCATTCGGTAGGAGTAATGGGGGACGAGCGTACTTATGAGCAGGTTGTAGCGCTGAGGGCAGTTAGCAGTGTTGATGGAATGACTGCAGATTGGTGCCATTTGCCTTACGCGTTTTTAGCCCGGGTCTCAAACCAAATTATTAATCAGGTAAAAGGAGTAAATAGGGTAGTTTATGATATAAGCTCTAAACCGCCTGCAACCATAGAGTGGGAATAATGAGAAACTATATAAAAGCTTCAGTCCTGGTTGTTTTTCTTCTTGCTTTTGGGAATCTCCAGGGTCAGTCCAGTCAAAGTGAGTACCTGGAAGCCAAGAGGCTATTTCGCAATGGAGACTATGCAAGTGCCAGAAGTGCTTTTTCATCATTGTTTGAGGATCCATCCTTTGGTGCATATTCAGGTTTTTTTGCTGGGTTGGCGAGTTACAATGAAGGTGATATTGAATCAGCTATTTCTATATGGAAACTTATACCGACGAAGTATTCATACTGGAATAGACTTGCAGAAGTTTATCGGTGGCTTGCACTCGGAAGTTACGAGCTTGGTAGGTTTGAACAAGCGCTAATATATTCAGAGGCTTTCAATGGTCTGGCTGAATCTTCTGTTGGAAGACAAATGGCTCTAAAGTATCTCCCTGGGGCCTCTAAGTCTCGCCTACTTTCCCTGTATGAAAAGTATCCTTCGAATGCGGCTTTGGCTAAAGTACTTGTACCTAAACTCGATAAAAACAATCAAGAGGATGTCGATTTGATAGGAGAGCTTACTGCAAAGTTCGACCTGGATATGGCTCAACTTTCTGGTGTAGAGTTTTCCGATGTGAAGAAGGAAGCTTACAATGTCGCGGTTCTACTCCCATATATGTTTACAGATCTTATAGATCCCACAAGAACTATTAGCAATCGAGTAATAATGGACTTGTATCAGGGTATGCTATTAGCTGAAGAGAAACTGCAATTGGAAGGCAAAGAAATTCGTTTGTATCCTTTTGACACGAAAAGAAGTAACGAAATCACCGCCTCAATTTTGGAAAGAGCAGGAGAGGAGAATATTGATTTAGTGGTGGGTCCACTCTTTGGAGGACCCATTAAAGCTGCGAATGAATTTTCTGCTGAGAAGCAGATTAACATTTTCAATCCCGTTTCTTCAAACATAGAAGCTTTAGGAGACAATCCTTTTTCCTACTTATTGAAGCCTTCCCATAGGACTATGGCACTTTCATTAGCCAAATGTGCAATTGATGAGATAGAGAATAAAAATGCACTTGTTTATTATTCAGATAACACCCGGGATTCTCTTTTTGCCACCATCTACAAGGATGAGATAGTAGCCAATGGCTATGAGGTAATAGAGTTTAGGCCAGTCGACAATGAAGGTAGCAAGGCAATATTAGATAGCCTGATTGCCCAGCATGAGGAGTATATTCTCTCGTTGGAAGAATTAGACTCTATGAAACAAATACCCGGGAGGTTTATAAAGGAGAAAGAAGCCGATGAGGAAGATGAGTTAGAGATGTCTCTTATTCTACCGTATGAGCAGGAAGATGGAACAGTTGACTCACTTGTATTCTATGAGATGAAATACAATGTGGTGGAAGATAGTATTGGACATATCATGATTGCTTCTTCTGATAATGGGGTGGTCAATAATTTCATTGGAGCTGTTGAAACCAGACCGGATACGGTAGGGCTTTATGGATATGGGAATTGGACCAATTTCAAAACGGTAGACTTCAATCAGATCGAAAGAATGGATTTACGATTGGCGGACCCGCAATATTTTGACGAGAGGGAGCCATTATATCAACAATTGAAAGATGAGGTGGCCTTACGGTACCAGCAACCTATCTCCGACTACCATTATCTTGGATACGAGACCATTTATTTCTTAGGTACTATGCTATCAGAGCATGGTAAGTATTTTCAAAAGGCTTTTTATTCAGCGGAAAAACCTTATCCCGGTCAGTTCATGATGGGATTTAAATATGGTATCAAAAACGATAATCAGCAGGTTCCTATTGTTACGTTGAGAAATAACACACTTATTCCCGTCAATGACAACAAATAATAGCCAAGCGCTTTTTCAGACAGCTAAGGACTTCATTCCTGGTGGTGTCAACTCTCCAGTTAGAGCTTTTAAAGCCGTGGGAGGAGATCCCATCTTTTTTAAAAGTGCCAAAGGTGCTTACATGTATGATGAAGATGGCAACGCTTACATCGACATGATTAACTCGTGGGGGCCAATGATTTTGGGTCACGCTCATGAGAAAGTTGAGAGTGCTGTTCTGGAGGCAGTTCGTTCAAGCCCTTCCTTTGGTGCTCCAGGTAGGAGAGAGGTGGAGATTGCTCAGTTGATCGTGGATATGGTGCCCTCCATTGAAAAGGTACGTATGGTAAACTCCGGAACTGAGGCGACCATGTCTGCTGTCAGGGTGGCGAGAGGTTATACCGGGAAGAATAAGTTTATCAAGTTCGAAGGATGCTATCACGGACATGGTGATGCTTTCCTTATCGCTGCAGGAAGTGGTGCGGTGACTATGGGATCTCCGGATAGTCCAGGAGTGACGGAGGGAACTGCCAAAGATACTTTATTGGCACCTTTCAATGATTTAGACGCTGTGGAGCAGATTCTGGAACGAAATAAAGGAGATGTTGCGGCTTTGATCGTAGAGCCTGTGGGAGGAAACATGGGCTGTGTCCCTCCAAAAGCTGGCTACCTTGAAGGTCTGAGAGAACTGTGCGATCAGCATAAAGTAGTGCTAATTTTTGATGAAGTGATGACCGGATTTCGTCTTTCAAAAGGTGGAGCTCAAGAATTACTTGGTGTCACTCCTGATATGACCACACTTGGTAAGATCATTGGAGGAGGTCTTCCTGTAGGGGCTTACGGAGGTAAGAAAGAAATTATGGACTTTGTTTCACCACAAGGTCCTGTTTATCAAGCTGGCACGCTCTCAGGTAACCCAGTGGCAATGGCAGCAGGTCTGGCTATTTTGCAAGAGCTGAATGAGAATGTAGGCATATATGAGCAATTAGAGACTAATACTTCCAGACTTGCTGAAGGACTATTGTCTACAGCTCAGGATCTTGGGTTTGACTGTACCACCAATCAAATAGGTAGTATGTATACACTTTTCTTTTCGAGTAAGAAAGTATCGAATTTTGAGGATGCGAAGGCTTGTGATATGGAGCTTTTCTCAAAGTACTTTAGAGGAATGTTGGAAAGAGGTATCTACCTGGCGCCTTCACAATATGAATCCTTATTTATCTCGCAGAAAATAGGCGAGGAGGAAATTGGTAAGATCCTTCAGGCAAATGAAGATACACTCAGATCAATAAAAGGCTAAACTTAGCAAGACTTCTACCAGAAGCGCTATAGATAGGAGTATCATGTAGTTAAAGCCTATTGCCAGGAATTTTAGGATTGTAGTTCCCCACTTCTGTTGATATACTTTTTTAAGTGACATTAATATGTAAAAACTCACGATGAAGAGTACCACCTGACCGGCTACATCGACCACTTCTTCTCCTGCAACCAATGTAATAAGCCATGCTATACCGAAGGCGAAGAATGTGAAACTGTGGATATGCAGAGAATGGATCACGTGATGAATATAGAGCCCCCTGCGCCAGTAAAATATTTTCAGCAATAAGGCATAAAGTGGTAGAATAAAGAACATCATAACTGGGATGTTCTCCACGATTAAGCTACTGATATCATTACCGCTGGCGTTGGATAGCCTTACCATCCGGCTAAAAGCCAATCGGTCTAGCAATGGTCTTTCTGATACATATAGGGAATCGAGGATTTCTTCCTCGCTGTGCCCTTCCGAGTGCATGGCTGCAATAAGTTCTATTTCCCAGTCTTGAGCTGGCCATTCTTCTGGATCATTTGGGCGCTGGTCTCTTGATAATGCGAGCAGGCTGTCTAGAGCCGGGCGATCTTCTTCATTGAACTCAAAGAGTGTGCCCTCATTGTCTTCAAAGTCATTCTCAGATACAAAAGAGAATAGGAAAAAATGGAACAGGCTAATTACTAAATAGAGCCTGACAGGGTGAGCGTACATTACTCTTTTCCCTTCATTGAATGCATTTGTCAGAAAACCGGGTTTGGTAAGAAATGGTCGAATAGATCGTCCGAATCTGGAATCCAAGCTGAAATAGTTCGAGAAAAACTCCTTGAATAGTATTCCAAAAGAAAGGTTCGTGGTGGTGTTCTCCTGCCCACAACTGGGACAGAAGTTGTAGACATCAGAAATGCTTTTATGACAATTGAGGCAAGTGCTTGTTTTTCGCCTAATTCTCATGTTTTCCAGAATTTGTTAGTCATAAAAGCCACCAGCCAGATGGCAAGGGCCAGGACCGTGTATTCCATTTCTTCTGTCTCCGTTCTTAGAGAAATATAGAACAGGACAGCTGCCACTATCATCAGCCCCCAGACCAATACTCTTTTAGTTTTTTCCATCTATCAGTTTTCTTGCCAATTGCAAATCTTCCTCAGTGTCAACGGATATTGATTCGTGAGCGGATTCCAATACTTTGATTTTTAATCCATTTTCCAACCATCTCAACTGTTCCAGCGATTCAGCCAATTCCAGGGAGCTGGGCTTCAGGTTGGCTATTGTCTTCAGGGCCTCTTTTCTGAAACCGTATATGCCTTTGTGTTTGTAATAAGTGGGTGTTCCTCCTTTGGAAAAAGGAATAGCACTTCTTGAAAAGTACATAGCGTCATGATTCTGGTCGCATACTACTTTGACGCAACTGGGATTGTTAATTTCTTGAAGATCTTCAATTTCTTTCTTTAAAGTGGAAATCTCAGCCCCTTCCATTAGCGCCTTTGAGACAGAGTTTATATCCTCTTCAGGTATGAATGGTTCATCACCTTGGATATTGACATAAAAATCCGCCGGGTGATTCAATGCTACCTCAATACACCTATCTGTACCCGTAGCGTGATCTTTACTTGTTATGACTACTTCTCCTGATATTTCATGTATTGATTCGGCAATCCTTTCATCATCAGTTGCGACGATCACCTTATCTAACAAACTAGCCTTCAAACACTGCTTATAAACCATCTGGATCATCGTTTGATCTCCAATCATGGCCAATGGTTTGCCAGGAAGTCTTGTGGATTGAAATCTGGCAGGTATGATGCCCAGTATCACTTGGCTTTTTTCACTTTGAGAGAAGTTCCCTCGTCTGAAACAACTTCTATTTCTTCCCCTTGAGCAATGTATTCACCTCTGGTGTAGGCGTCATATATTTCGTCATCCACTTGCACTTTTCCACTAGGCCGTAGAATAGTAAAAGTCTTCCCGGTTTTACCCTTCATAGATTCTTTTATAAATCGTGAAGTATAGCCTTGAGATTTATCTTGAGTGTCCTGTAGCGCTATTCGAGAGAAGACCTTGCTATTGGCTAATCTCACTCCTCCAAAGAACATCACAATTATAGATCCCATTAGGCCTGCAAGGGTAGTGGCGATGGCAATGAATATTTGATCAGCATTGACGAATGAAAAGTCAAAGAAATCGTTGTTCAGCATAACCAATACTAGTGCACCCAACGTGCAAATCAATCCCAGTAAACCAGCTATACCGAATCCTGGGATCACAAAGATTTCTGCGGCCAACAAGGCGATCCCTACAAAGAATATCGCGATTTCCCAGTTTTCTGCTAACCCATTCAGGTAATACGGAGTGAAGTACAACACTGCCGCGATAATGGAGGCCATAATAGGGAACCCTACTCCTGGTGTCTGTAATTCAAAGTAGATACCTCCAATGATTATGAGTATCAGTATTCCACTCAAAAATGGGTTTAGGAATAGTTCGATCACCTTATCAGCGGATCCTAGTTCGAACAATTCTATTTCATAGTCTTCAATCTGTGATCTTTCGAGTATCTGCTCGATACTGCGAACTTCAGCTTCACAAAAGTTGTACTTTATGGCCTCGCTTACAGAAAGCGTGAGCACCTTGCCCTCGGTAGCAATAGAATCAAGATCTATGTCTTGATCTACCATGGCTTCAGCCATTTTTGGGTTTCGGCCTTTAGCTTCGGCGGTAGATCTCATGATTGACCTCATGTAGGATTGGTATTTATCAGGGGCCTGAGCACCTTCTCCATCCACTACGGTAGCTGCTCCGATACTTGATCCAGGTGCCATAAAAATGCTGTCACAAGCTATCGAGATCAATGCGCCGGCAGAAGCCGCATCCTTATTGATGAAAGCGTATATGGGAATATCAAAGTTCAGGATCCTCGTTCTGATATCATCGGCATCATTTAACGCTCCGCCGTAGGTGTCCAATTCTAAAAGAACTAAATCAGCACCAGCTTCTTTTGCTGCTTCAAGGCCCAATTCTGTATAGCGATTGGTCCGAGGGTCGATATTATCTAATACCTGTAGGTGGTAGATCAACTTTTGTGCAAACAAAAAATTTGCTACGCACAAAAGGATTAGAAGTGTGAAGACCTTTTTCAATGTGAATTTTAAGTTCATTTGTGAGTAAAATAAATCAGGATTTCGAATAGTGGCGATTGTTTATGAACAGAACTTTGAAGGAAGCATCTGGAAAGTAGTAAATGGATCAGGACCTTTTGTTGGAATCGAAGAACGCGATGAAGACGTTTTGGAGGTCAAGTTTCATAAATTAATGCTTGAGAGCTTACATATGAGTCCTATTGATCACCCGGATTTTGATTGGTGGTTCAGTCTTATAGGCGTAGACGAAATCAACAGTTATTTCCGGAAGTTTGAATCTGAGAAAGATCCATTCCGTCAGGATCTTTTGAGTTTAAATGATGCAAAGTCGTTAACTCCCGTTTCAAATACTGATGTTAATGAAAATGACGGAAGGTTTTTGAATTCAACGATTTATGGGGTTGAAGATGCTTCATGGGGTACGGTAGCACAATTTTTGAAAAAGTGGGAAACAATACCTGTCAAATCCATTGAATATGCCGAATCTTCTAATTTTTTTGTCCTGGTATATTGTGAACAGGTACAAGATCGTTTATCAAGGCAATTGATGATTGTTTCTAACTCAGGAAGTCTACTGTATAAATGCATTTTGGACCAGGAAACTAAAGGTGAGGCAAGTCAGGGTTTTATTACCTTTTCAAATCTTGTCATATTTGTTGAGGAACGTAAAAAACTAAGAATTTTTGAAGTTTAGACTTACTTTCATAGCTCTTCTTATGGCAGCTTTCTGCCACGCCAGAATTCATACTGATTCCACAGGAATTAAGGTAATAGACGGTAAAGCCTATATAATACATGAGGTAGAAGAGCAGGAGACACTCTATTCCCTCTCAAAAAGGTATGGCACGAAGGTAAAGCTCATTAGAGAAGCCAATGACCTTAATAGTAGAAGCATAGAGATCAGCCAGATTTTATTGGTCCCTTATTCGCAAGAGCTGTTGAAAATTAAGGTATCCAACGCTATCAAAACGCATTTTGTACAGCTTGGAGAAACTGTATATGCTATCTCACGAAAATACGATGTATCTGTTGATGACTTGAAAAGATGGAATCAACTTACATCTAATGATCTTTCGGTTGGTCAGGAGCTTTATATTGAATCTCCAGGTGTTGAACCAGAAAAGCTCACGACTGACCAGGTAGTGCTAATTCAAGAAGAGGTAGCTGAGGTTGACTCCTCGGCCATCCTATCGGAAGCGCCTAAATATTATCATTTCGTACAGACAGGAGAGACTGTGTTTTCTATTTCAAGAAAGTATGGGATCTCCTCCCAAACGTTAAGGTCTTGGAACGGCTTAATAAGCGATAATCTGAGTATAGGTCAGAAGCTCGCAATTAGACAGGATGTAGTCATCGACAGTCTTGATCACTCTGTTCCCAATTATACGTCTACTAAATATGGCTCTAAAAAGTGGACAGAAAAGCCTGAAGAGGTATTGCTTCAAAAGGAAGAGGGGTTGACGGGTGTGATTGAAGGAACAGAAGGCACCTCCAAACTTTTGGCACTTCACAGAGACCTGCCTGTTGGTGCTGAAATCACGGTCATCAATCTAATGAACAATAGAGCCTTGAAAGCCAGGATTGTCGGGAGTCTTCCAAATACTGGGTTGAATAGGAACCTCATGATGCGATTGACGTCTGCCTCATTTAAGCAGCTTGGTATAATTGACAGTCGTACAAGAGTTCAGATATCTTATCCTTTACCTGAGGAGTAGATCTGGTTGTGAAGCTTTCAGAACTTAAGTCCTTTCTGGATGAAAAATCCGATAAATACAATCGAAAAGGGTTCATCGAGAACGATCCGATTTCAATACCTCATCAATTCACTAAGAAACAGGATATTGAGATATCGGGTTTGTTTGCGGCAGTGTTGGCTTGGGGGCAGAGAAAAACCATTATCAACAAATGTCTTGAGTTAATGGACCGGATGGGAGGGGAGCCCCATCGATTCGTTACGGAATCTTCAGATAGTGATTTGAAATCGCTGCTTGGTTTCAAACATAGAACCTTCAATGACACTGATCTGCTCTACTTTATTGAATTCTTGAAGTCAGTATACGCAAATCACAATAGTCTGGAAGATGCTTTTGTCCAAAAGCAGTTGGAGGGTGACAATACTGGACCAGCTCTGCAGAACTTTTACAATGTATTCATTTCTAGTGAAAATTTCCCGAAGCGGACAGGGAAACACATCCAATCCCCTGAAAGGAAATCAGCTTGCAAGAGAATGAGCATGTTCCTTCGTTGGATGGTACGGAATGATGATAGAGGGGTTGATTTTGGTATTTGGAATAAAATTTCTCCAAGCCAACTCATCTGCCCATGTGATTTGCATGTCGATAGGGTAGCCAGGAAACTTAGAATGATTTCGAGGAAACAAACGGACTGGCTTACCGCCCTGGAACTTACAGCTAAACTGCGGGAAATGAACCCTGAAGACCCAGTGGTATATGACTTTGCGCTATTTGGATTAGGGATCGAGGAGAAATTCTAGATACTCCAGGTTTCAGGACTTCTACGCCAGTTATCAAGTAGTTCTTTTTGTTCCTGTTTTATGCTACCATCACTTAGTGCGTTATCGATTAGTGTACTATAGTCACTCAGGTGCACCAGCTTTAAGTTGGAAGCTTCAAGATTTTTTTCTGCCTGCTCAAAGCCATAAGTAAAAATTGAGATCATGCCCAATACCTCTCCACCCGCCGCTCTGATTGCTTCAACAGCTTTTATGGAGCTACCTCCAGTGGAGACTAAGTCTTCTACGACGACTACCTTTTGCCCTTTCGGTAAGTGCCCTTCAATCTGATTTTCAAGTCCATGTGATTTCGATTTAGAGCGTACATATAGAAATGGCAATTCTAATTGATCCGCGATAATAGCACCTTGAGGTAGTCCAGCTGTAGCTACTCCGACTATACCCTGAGTTTCTGGGAATTCATTCTTGATTATTTCGCAAAAAGCATCTTTAATTTTCGTCCTGACCATTGGGAAAGATAAGCTTAACCTATTGTCACAATATATTGGAGACTGCCAACCGGAAGCCCACGTGAAGGGGTTTTCAGGCTGCAATTTTATGGCGCCTATCTCTAGTAGGTCAGCGGCAATTTCCTTCGCTAATTCTGGAGAGTAAAGTCTTGCTTGCATTTATCGAAAAACTCTAAAAATTAATGATGTTCTTGTTGCAATATTCAACACACTCTGAGATAATTACATGACAAAATCCGATAAACTTTTCCACGGTGAAAATATTCATCAATGATATTCCTGTAAACA
Organism: uncultured Roseivirgaceae bacterium; assembly: GCA_964653795.1. Lineage (GTDB taxonomy): Bacteria > Bacteroidota > Bacteroidia > Cytophagales > Cyclobacteriaceae > JAWPMT01. Next base: position 53,155 of record CAZZHO010000002.1, read on the forward strand.
TTGTCGAAGCCACTGGCAAAAAGGCAAAAGCTGCTCATGCGCATACAATAGACGGTACCCGAGACAAAATCAAAGCCAGGATGTTAGTTGATGATGTTCTGATTAAGGATGCACCTGGCATTATGGTAGAGGAGTTGCTTCAGAAGATGACCGACAAGAAATTAGACAACCTGGACTCAGTCACTTTTGCGACCCATGATAAAAAGGCCTTAGTAGATTACATAAAAGCTCGTTTTAAGATCGTAGAAGCAGCAGGAGGGGTAGTGGAGAAGGATAATCACACGCTTTTAATTTTTAGGTTAGGCAAATGGGATTTGCCGAAAGGAAAGCTGGACAAAGGTGAAAGCATCAAGGAATGTGCTCTCAGAGAGGTAGAAGAAGAAACTGGTGTTAAGTGCGAGTTAGGGTCGAAAGTTTGTCATACTTGGCATACTTATACAAGGAATAAGAAATACGTCTTAAAGAAAACTTCCTGGTACGCCATGAGATGTCTTGATGACTCAAAGATGTCACCGCAGAATGATGAGGGGATAGATGATGTCAGATGGATGAACCTGAACCAGATGAGAGAAGCTTTGTACAATTCTTACAGAACGATCAGATACGTGGTAAGAGAGTACCACGAACTGTTAAAAGAGTCAAGTAACTAATCCAGTTTGTAGGGGAGGAAGGGGGTTACGTCGCCACCATATCGATGCACTTCTCTAATGATGCTGGAGCTAATAGGAGCCAATTCCGGAGAAGTAATGAGGAACACGGTTTCCAAATCATAATTCAGATACTTGTTGATCTGGGAGATGCTATTCTCGTACTCAAAATCTGTCGTATTTCTCAATCCACGCACTAAGAACTTGGCGTTGAACTGCTTTGCCAGGTTTGCGGTCAGTTCATTGTAAACAACTACCTCCACTCTTTGCGGGTCAAAAGCGGATCGAATGTGATCCACCATCTGATCAATATCAAAGTATCTTTTCTGCTTTTGAGAATTGAATCCTATCGCTATTACAACCTTATCAAAAAGTTGTAAAGACCGGTTAACTACATCCTCGTGACCTTTGGTAAAGGGGTCAAAAGAACCCGGAAATAATGCTACCTTTTCCATCATTCACAAAGGAACACGCTATATGCGTCGAAATAGTGATAATCAGGAATCTCGTCAAATGCATGCCCAAACTTCAGGTAATTGGGCTTTCCAGCATAGGATATGTCCATTATGTATTTTTTCAGGAGCTCAATGGGCTCGGATTTTTGCTTTAAAGAGCCCCATATTAACACTTTACTCTTTTTGGGACTAAGACGTAGCTCCTTAAAGACAGACATGATGTACTTCAGGTAATCTTCACTCTTCCTAGCAGCAAACTGGTTATAGTACAGCAACTCCTTGTTTTGAGTAACCACTACATGTAGTATGCCCAGATCCACACTACAGAACATGGTTTTCTGATTGGAGTGATCATCATACTTCATGATTCCTTCAATCAAAGCGCTGCCTTGATGTACAACTCCAACTTCGACAGATGGGTACAATGACTTGATCCAGGAGATTAGTTTCTGATCGGCGGCGAAAATGTTAACTGCTTCGCTCATATTATGCTTGTAGAAAAGCACGTCTTCCATTTCAGGCCTTATCTCCGAATTGATCAGTAAGTAGTCGCTTGCGGCATCTTTTGCAAAATGTCCAGAGGGAACTAGTGTAAACTTGTGACTTTTCACACATAGCTTCACGCTATTCCAGAAGCCAGCCTTCAAAAAATGATGGTCATCAAATAGTTGATTGAGAACCTTCACCCTGGTGTTGACGGTTCTTATACCATCAAGCCTGAAATCTTCTAAAAGCAGTATTCTGCTTTCTCTTCCGTCTGTGACACAGAGTTGAAAATCGTGTATACCTACTTGAAGAGAAAGCGTGTAATGATGAAGGTTGTCAATGTCAAAGTTTTGGTCTTTGACTTTCTTTATGAGTCTGTACGCAGGACTAACGGCCTTCTTCAAAATACCTAGGGGCTACTCCCAATTACCTGCTGTTGTTACGCTTGTTCTTGATCCAAACCTCAAAGGCTTTTTACTATCGAGTTCTGAATCTTCAGATCTTGTAGGATCAACTGGTTGAGGATTCCATACTTCCAATACATCAACCAATACCCCAGATTTTGTGATCTTGTCAGCCCATAGCTGGAATTTGACAGGAGGATCGATTCCGGGAACGTAAGCAAAAGAAGAAAGAGAGAAGTTTGGATACTTCGCCTGGTTGAAAAGTGAATCCTTTACGAATACAGTTCCCAACGTATCGATTTCTACGTAAGTACTATCTGCACCATAATCCAAGGTGATAATGGTTTCTGTTCTTTCAGTGATGTAGAAACTTCCAGTATCGACAAATGCTAGTAGTGCATCCCAGTCACTTGTATATCTTCCATTGACAGATTTGAAAGCCAATTGAGCATCACGGACCATTTTCAACTTGTTGATAATGGCATTTTCCATTCTTTCAATTCTTTCTGCCTCTTCAATACTGGTATTGATAGAAGAATAGAGATAATAACCCAGGATGATGGAGGTTATAGCGAAGACAATGGTTAGGATCCGATTGGTGCTCATTTCTTAGTTTTTTTGCAATAATAATGATTTAATCAAGTTACCAACCGCTATTTTATGCAATTCTTGTCAAACTTAAAAAGACCATTTAATGTCATTACCTCACTTGGCGTCTTGCCTAATCGAAAGATGCTATGAACACCATCCGCTGGCAAGTCCTCCAGCTCTTCCTCATTAAAGAATCTGATGTCCGCGAGCATTTGGCTGTTAGGGTCTATTTCTGGGTCGGTACCTAATTGCAAAGAGCCTGAATCACGATGCACCTCATAGAAAAACTCCAGGGCGTGATGTTCATTTCCTAGGAACTCATTGCAGAATAAGTATCTATTGATCGTGACCGTGAGACCAGTTTCTTCTTTGAATTCCCTAATCAATGCTTCTTCGAGGCTCTCGCCAAATTCCACGCCGCCACCTGGTGGGCTCCAAAGAAAGCCAGCTGGACCAATACCCATATGCTTTAGAAGTAGAACGCTCTCTTTTTCCACGAGTATTCCGCATGACCTTACCCTTACTTTTTTTGTAAATGGATCCAAAATGTGTGACTCTCCAACAAATTAAATGCAACTTCGTTCTTCTTTTAAAATCAAACGAGAATATGAGGTTGCTTTTAGCTTTTTCCTTGACTTTATTGCTTTTCACTGCTATTGCTCAAGATGAGCCGGAATCAGAGTCTGGTGCCAGAATCACATTTTATGAAGAAAGCTTTGATTTTGGAGATATCACGGTAGGAGATGTGGTAGACCACATTTTTGAATTTGAAAACAGTGGTGACCAACCCTTGATTTTTAGTAATGTATTGACAACATGTGGTTGTACGGCACCTGATTGGCCGAGAGAACCTATTTTGCCAGGAGAGTCCTCTTTTTTAACCATTACCTTCAATAGTGCTGGAAAGGCAGGGGTTCAAAATAAGGTCATTACCATTATTACAAATGCTGTAAATAACCGCGAGAGGATCCGCATTACCACCAACGTTTTGCCTAAAAGTTAATCTTGGTCCTTTGCAGTGAGGATAGAAGTTATCCAAGCTGCCATAAAAAGGAGCCCACCTACAGGAGTCACTGGCCCTAACCAGGACCATTGCATTGTCGACAGTAGGTAGAGGCTTCCGGAGAAAAAGAGTATTCCCAAGAATGCTAAATAGCTTATTGTTCTGCTACTCCTTTCACTATGATATGGGCTATTCGCTATCACGATGATGAGTATTGAATGTACAAATTGATATAGTACAGCGGTCTTGTAGCTTTCTAAGGTCTGATTTCCTTCAAGAGTAGGTCTTAAAGCGTGTGCGCCAAAGGCGCCTAACACCACGCCCAAAAGACCAATTGAAGCACCAATTTTAAACAGTCTAGTTCGCATAATTCCTTGCTCCAAATATGTCGGTACCAATTCTAATCATGGTGGATCCTTTTTCAATTGCTATTTTGTAATCATTGGTCATGCCAGATGATAACTCGGTCATCTTATAAGGTAAGATGTCCTGAGTATTGATTTGATCAAATGTGTCTTTGAGCAGCTGAAACTCTCTGGCAACTTGTTCATTATCATCAGTATTTGTTGCGATGCCCATCAATCCTTTTATTTCAATATTTTGGAGCTCCTTGAATTGCTGACTGGTGAGGAATTCCATCACCTCATCTACAGCGAACCCAAATTTTGAATCTTCCTGCGCGATATAAAGTTGGAGCAGAATGGGAATGGTTCTATCAACCTTCTTTCCTTCCTTATTGATAGCTACCGCCAGTCGAGAGCTGTCTACACCATGAATAAGGTGTACAAAAGGCGCCAAAAACTTGACCTTATTTCTTTGTAGATGACCCACCATGTGCCATTTGATATCCTTTGGTAGTTGATCAAACTTATGAGCTAGTTCCTGGACTTTGTTTTCACCAAAGTCCCTTTGCCCTACCTCATAGGCTTTCAGTATATCTTCTATCGGCTTTGTCTTAGATATGGCAATAAGCCGGCTGGTCCTGCCAGCTAGTTCATTTTGATAGTGCTTTATTCTTTCCGCTATACTCATCAGTTATGCAAATCTTCTTAGGGTAAGCTTTGTTCAATTGTTGTGCAAATGAAACCTGCAAATCATTTAGTTTGCAACATTATAATACATCAGTATCTATGGCAATATTGGGTACCTTGCTGAAGAGGGGTATGACACTTCGTGAAAGCATTGAACAGCAATACACGTCACCAATAGACTTGCAAAAGCAGGAGCTTAGGAAGCTTTTGATTCAATGTGAAGGGACGCTTTTCGGTAGGCAATATAGATTTAAAGATGTTCTGCAGTCTTTTGTTCGTAAGGATCACACAGCCTTTTATACTGCTTTTCAAAGGAATGTGCCGGTTCATGATTACAATAAAATTTATGATGAATGGTGGAGCCAGGCACGAGCAGGCAAAGCCAATGTCTGTTGGCCGGGAAGAATAAAATATTTCGCCCTTAGTTCCGGGACTTCCGGTTCGGCCAGCAAGCATATTCCCATCACGAAGGAAATGCTAAAGTCAATCCGAAAAACATCAGTCAGACAACTATTGACCTTGTCTAAGTATGATTTACCTCCGAGCATGTTTACAAAAGGTATTTTGATGTTAGGGGGTAGTACCAACTTGCGAAAGAACGGAACCTATTTTGAGGGGGACTTGAGTGGTATTACCACCTCTCAGATTCCTTTTTGGTTCCAACACTTTTACAAGCCGGGTAAGAAAATTGCTAAAACTGGCTGGGACTCAAAGCTTGATGAAATCACCAAAAAAGCTAAGGATTGGGATATGGGCATCATAGTAGGCGTTCCTGCCTGGTTACAGATCCTGATTGAAAAAATTGTGGACTATTATCAAGTAGAGTCCATTCATGATATTTGGCCGAATCTCTCCATTTTCGTCCACGGCGGTGTGTCTTTCGATCCTTATCGCAAAGGTTTCGAGAAGATGATGAAGAAGCCGCTGATTTACATGGAGACTTACCTTGCTTCAGAAGGTTTTTTGGCTTTCCAATCAAAGCCCGATCAGCGTGGGATGAACCTTGTGTTGAACAACGGTATTTTCTATGAATTCGTCCCTTTCACCCATCATAATTTCACTGATGATGGGGAGCTTCGACCTAATCCAGAAACTTTTACTATCGATGAGGTCCAAGAAGGAAAAGAATATGCCATACTCATTTCCACCAATGCTGGGTGTTGGAGATATTTGATTGGAGATGTCATCAAGTTTACTTCTATTGAAGAATGTCAGATCATCATTACTGGTCGGACTAAACTCTTTTTGAGTCTATGTGGAGAGCACATGTCTTTGGATAATATCAATAAGGCGGTGGAACTATCTTCGAAGAATCTCAATATTGACATTAGAGAGTTCACTGTACTAGGAGAGCTGAAGGATTCACTATTTGCTCATCATTGGTATATTGGCACCGACGATGAGGTGGACTCGATGGAGTTGACTAAAAAAATTGATGATTACCTGAAAGAGCTCAACGATGACTATAAGGTGGAACGTACCGCGGCCTTAAAGGAGATAAAGGTCAAGGTTTTGCCTACAAAGGTCTTTTTGAAATTTATGGAGAAACAGGGAAAAGTAGGAGGGAGCAACAAATTTCCTAGAGTCTTGAAGAAGGAAAAGGCCAAGGGCTGGAAGGAGTATTTGCAAGAACAAAACCTGGGAATTCTGTAATGCATCCATTTTTCCATGGACTTATATTTGGGCTAATATTTATTTTTTTTATCGGTCCCGCTTTATTCGCTCTCCTACAGACTAGTATTCAAAATGGGCTAAAACCAGCCATTTTCCTTGCACTAGGTATTTCTCTGAGTGACATCATTTTTGTGATGCTAACACTGTTTGGCGTTTCTACTCTGCTGGAAAACAATGATTTCAAGTTCTGGATTGGGTCCTTCGGGTCTTTAGTTCTCATAGGATATGGCGTTTATACCTGGTTTAAGGCGCCGCCGGAAATGAAAGAGAGTGAACCTGACAATAGCCGCTATCTGATTAAATTCTCTTTGAAGGGCTTATTACTAAATGGTCTAAACCCCTTCATCATCTTCTTTTGGCTGAGCTGGGTTGGTTTTGTTTCGGTGAACTATGATTACGGAAAGATTGGCCAGCGTTACTTTTTTGCCGGCCTTCTCTTAACCATTTTGCTTTCGGACATTGCTAAGGCCACCATAGCCCACAAAAAGAAACATCTAATTAGCCCAAAGTTCTTTCAGTGGGTAAATAAAATTGTGGCAGTAGTATTGGTGCTATTCGGTATTAGAATCATTTACTTCCTTATCGAAACCTACACTTGAAAGGTCCTTACTTTAAGTCCCTCCGGACAAGAAAGCGGTAGATAAGTGCCACATAGATCGTTAACCAACCTAAGACGATAAAGAGAGATTTTAACTCCAGATAGTCCTTTATTTCCATGAAGAAATACCTTGGGAAAGGTATGTCGATCAAGTTGAACAAGGAGTAAATAGGAAGGAATGGTACTATCCAGGCCGTTTGATCTTTAATAAGATGGAAATTTCCTAGTATCCCTGCCGCAATAGGTTCGAACATCAAGGTATAGAGGAATAGTGCTACAATGACGAACCCTGACTTCTTGATTATCAATGATAGAAGAAAAGCCAAAGTGCAAAACGTGAATACCTGTAGGAAAAAGGCAAAAAGAAATTCCAGATCTGAAAGTATAAATCTTAACTCATGCACATGAGAATAAATAGATCCGGTTATGAGTCCGATTACCGCCAGGAACAATGTACTGGACAAAGCAAGAAAGCCTATTAAAGCTAACTTTGAAACCAGGTAATCTCGTTTGCTGATGCCGTCTATTATATTCTGTCGTAGCGTGTTGTATGTTAAGTCGTTGTTCACAGAAATGATTACTATAAATGCAGGCAGCAACTTAAAGAAGGCGCTGAGCCATGTAATATTCTGCCAGATATCCGGGAAGTCGTAAATGGGTATGATGGTGGGATCAACACCATTGAAGTCAGCACCCTTCGTTTTCAGCCATTCGAGGAAAAAGACACCAAATGAGGAAATGACCAAAAGGGCCAATAGGTACATTACAAAGAGAACCCAAAATGCTCGGTAGTGACGTAGCTTTAGCCACTCCAGCTGGAAAGCGTGAATAAATGAGCTCATTATTTCTCCTTCAGTATTTTTAAAAATTCTTTTTCAAGTGAGTTCTTTACAGGGTTGATCTTACTAAGAGAGATTCCCTTATCAAAGAAATATTGATTGACATCCGAGGTGGAAACTCCATTATTGAGCACCACCTTATATTCCTTTCCGTTGATGGGTGTGTACCCCGCACTTCCACTAAAGCTCTTCAAGGTATCTTCCAACGGCTGTTGTGCTGCGATCTCAACTTGATTTGTGTCTCCAAGAATATCAGTAACAGCCCCTTCATGTAGCTTTTCACCTTTTCTCAGTACGCAGAAATGGGTGCAAACCTTTTGTACTTCGTCAAGCAAGTGACTAGCCATTATGATCGTTTTTCCTTCCGCAGCAATATTTGAAATAAGCTCCCGAACCTCAGCTATGCCTTGAGGGTCAAGTCCATTAGTAGGCTCATCCAATATCAATACCGGCGGATCTGCGAGCATGGCAGCAGCAATTGAAAGTCTCTGTTTCATACCAAGGCTGAAGGTTTTGAAATTATCGTCCTTTCGTTCGAATAGATTCACTTTCTCCAGTACTTGATTTATTCTTTCAGATGGGCATCTCTTGATATGAGCAGCCACTCTTAAGTTTTGCACTGCCGTGAGGTAAGGGTAGAAGCAAGGTGTCTCCAAGATGGACCCTATCATTCTTCTACTTTCCTCGGGTAATTTCCCTCCAAACCAACTATAGTCGCCAGAAGTTGGACTTACCACATCCAGTATCATACCCAGAGTAGTTGTTTTACCACTTCCATTTGGTCCCAATATGCCAAAAACCTGTCCAGGTTTAATGGTCAGGTTTAGGTCTTGAACTGCGGTAATTCGTCCAAATTTTTTAGTAAGACTCTTGATTTCCAGGATCGTCTCCATCCAATTCCATGTTAGCTAAATCGAAAAAATTCATTAATTGATTGGACTGAACAGTCCTTAGCAGGCTTGGTATTTTCTCCCAGCGTAGTGTGCCATCGATGTAGAAGGCCATTGACTGTTGATCGTTGCCAAAATATCCTACATACGCCTCATTCTCTTTTCCAAGAATTTTCATCATTTGCTGGCCTCCTTGCATACTCGCATACTCTTCGAAACCTTTATCCGTGTAAATGGACATAGCGCTGCCAAGATTTTTAAGCTCTGATTTAGAAGAGAAGGTGAATACCAATACTTTCTTTATATCATTCACTACTTGATCCACATCCTCATTGCGACCAATATTGGCCATCCTAAGCGTGCTTGGGTAGAGGCAAACCTTCCTGTCATACTTATTTTCTACAGCTGATTTAAGTATTCGGTCCTGTGCGAAAAGGGGGCTGATGGCCCCCATGATGATGAAAGAACACAGAATGAGTTTAATAGACTTAATTACCCTCATTAATCTTTTTCAAATTGTCCAGACCGTCGATTCTCATGGTCGAAGCAAGCTTGGAAACTGTTTTCAAATCTATTTCTCCAAACAGGCTCATGAATATGAAATTTTTGTTTCCGCCAACAACCATAATTAATTCTTCGATGATCCCGTTTTTCTCCCTGATGGAGAATTTCACATCTTCTTCAGCGTCTTTTACGGTCATCAGTTCTTCATATCCGGCCTTGTCTACGTCCTTTACCGCCTTTTCATAGATTTTGCGGGTACCGCCTGCTATGCTGTCAGCTCCGAGGATTTTGAGACCCTTCAATTTGCTTACCATTTCTAAAAATTCTTCCTCTTCCTCAGTACTGCCTTCCATTTCAGTGAAAAGGGAAAACATTTTACTATTGATGGAGACTTTCACAAAGTCTTCGTTATCAGCATAGTCGCTCAAATAATTTGTAATGAGCTCGCCTTGCGCTGACGCGGTTAAGGTAAAAGCGATGGCCGCAAATGCCATTGTGATTCTTTTATAAACCAATCTCAATTCAGTTAACTTTTTCATTTTCAATTTTCTTGTCTTCTAAAATTTGTTTTGTGTCATCGAATTTTTTCAATTGAAGAGAATAATTGCCGCCTTCATTTAGTGTTGAAGAGACCATCATCAATGCATTTCTTGTAATTTCCAATGCTTCCTGCGGGTCTTCTACCACAAAGGCATCCTTGGACTTTGCATCTCTAAATACAAAGACCGCTACTACTATTCCAATTGCGATGGATGCGGCTACCGTGAATCGGGAGTAATCTCTTTGCTTGAAACTCACATTGGACTTCATGCTCTTGAATTCCTTCAATGACCTGAAGTATTGACCTTCTGGCGATATATTATGACTTTCAGAAAAGTGTTGCTTCAATACTCTTTCTTCCTCGACGGAGGTTTCTCCTGCCCAGTATTTCTCTAGAAGCTTTTTAATGTCAGACGCCATGATTGTCGATTTGCTCAAGTTTTGATTTAATACTCAACCTAGCCCGATGCAAATTCACTTTTACATCAGAAAGGGTGAGTTCCGTTATTTCACTGATTTCCTGATAAGACATCTCCTCAATCTCCCGTAAAACATAGACTTGTCTCTGTTTTTCAGTGAGTGCAGAAATGCTTAACTCCAGCCATTTTTTTTGATCTTGGTATAGAAGATCAAAATCTGCTCCATCGGAACCTGCAAGTGGTTTAGTCTCCGAAATCTCCATCTTGGGTTTCGAGCTTCTGACAACATCCAAACTGTGATTTTTCACAATTCTAAATGCCCAGGCCTGGGGATTGTCTATGTCGCCCAAATCTTCCCGCTTCTTCCAGATTTTAGCTAGACAGTCCTGAAGGATATCTTTGGCTACCTCTGGTTCCTTTACTATAGAAAGTGCGAAACGGTAAAAGCTATCCGTATGTGGAAGGATCGTTTGATTAAACATATTTGCCGATGTTCGCATGGATGACGACCGAAGTAACCGATAGTTACAGCTAAGCAGAAATTTTTTTGAAAAGTACCTAAAAATAAAAACCCCGGACTTCAAGAAGCCCGGGGCCAAATCAACCTAAACTTATAACCACACGGATTATAAAATCTTCACGATAGTGGACTTTTTGCCTTTCACTATCATCTCCAACTCTTTACTATGGACATCTGATAAATCGAATAGTTGCGCGAAATTCTTTTCACCAGATAGCGTATTTTGATAATACCTGTTTCCGTCTTTGTCAAGTAGTGTAATCTTCACGGGTACATTGTCATGATAAATTCTCACTTTGACTTTGTCGTCTTCCAAGGGTTGAAAAAATGCTGCAACATCCTCTTCTTCCAACTTACTGACAAATACTTCCTGGCTTTTTTCTATGCCCGCACCTTCTATTACGAAACGATAGTTTCCTTGTTCCAGATTTGACAGATCAAATGGAACTTTAAACGATTTTTTGTAAGAATATTGGTTTTCATGAAGGAGTTTCCCCTTCTCTGAATAGATTTTCACCTCTACTTTACCAGGAACAGCTGATATCAACCTAAAATCAAATTGCTGTGTTCCTGTTCGTTTCAAAGAAACTGAGCTTGTCGCTTCTTTCGCAGATTTCTTGCCTGTGTTGGCAAGTACTGGTGCACAAGCAATAGCTGCCGCTACCAGTAGTGTTGTTACTTTTTTCATTTTGAATTGAATTTTTGACCTGCTCTTTAATACGGAAGAATGAGCCTTGTGGCTGTTAAAGAACCTTAACCTGGCCAAGAAACTTCTTTCAAAGGGGAAAAAAGACGTTTAAGTGGTGCTAGTCCGTCAATATGTTAGACATGAAAGTAGACTTGCACACTAGCCAGAGTAGCAAAAAGAGCACCGCCCAATTGAGGTACATAGGGTAGTAGTCTACAGTATCTTTATACCTGGATTCCTTGATTTCGGCTTTCTCCAAAGTGTCAATTTCGGTAAAGACGGCCTCCAAAGCTCTTTTGTCAGATACCCGGTAGAATTTACCATTGCCGATTTTGGCGATTTCTCGAAGGTTAGTCTCGTCCAATGTATTTTCTACGTACCTAGTCTGCCCAAAAAAGTCTTTTCCAAAGGGTACTTTACCTTCCTTCCCAATCGCGATGGTGTAAATCTTTATGCTGTAAGCTGATGCGAGTTTAGCGGCTGTAATCGGATCAATGTTCCCGGCAGTGTTATCTCCATCACTTAACAAGATCATGACTTTTGATTTGCTATCACTTTCTCTCAGTCTGTTAGTGCTCACCGCTAAGGCTGAGCCGATGGCGGTACCACTGTTTTCGATTAGTTCGAATGAGATTTCATCAATGTAGCCATGAAGGAGATCGTAATCAGTCGTCAATGGTGAACGACTATATGCCTCGCCTGAAAATATGACCAAGCCTATCCGGTCCTGAAATCTCCCAGACACAAAATTGTTGGCAACATCTTTAGCTGCCTCCAATCTGTTGGGCCTAAAGTCCTCAATTTTCATGGACTCACTAATATCAATCGTGAGCATGATGTCAATGCCTTCACTCCACTGCTCAATTTGTTCATTTGTTACTTGGGGCCTTGCTAAAGCGACTAATATTAATGTCAAGGCAAGGAAGAAGAACAATGGTGGTATAAATCTGAAAATAGCGGTTGGATCACTTTTGATGTTGTCTTTGGAAAGCGCTATAGCCAGGTTCTTCCGGTTCTTGAGTCCCAGTAACCATCTAATGATGAAAATGATAGGGATCAGTAGAATGCCATAGAACCAAATAGGGTTGGCCCAATCAAATTGATTCCAGGTTTCTGGAGAAAACCATCTCAAAGAATACCAACTATTATCCATTTTTCACCTCCTCCAAAGCCAGCGAATATCGGTGCTGCGTGAAGTCTTCTATCTCCTGAAAGTTCTTGTAGATCTCCGGGATATTGGCTTTCCCATAGACTGTCTTGTCAATATCTCTCAATGTGTTTTTAAGCTCTGAATTTTGATTATTAGCAAGGATCTCTTTAGATGTTAGTTTGGTGTATGGAATTGATTCGAGCTTCTCCAGATATTTCTTCCAATCGATTAGTGCGGCCTCAGCAGTCTCCGGTTCTGGATCACTTTTGAGGCTGTTAATATGGTTAGATAATGATGACACGAAAAGTGTGTAATCTCTTTTCATCTTCTTGATCTTAAAATGCTTTCTAATTCTATTCCCAAAGGCGATAAAGAGAATGAGCGCCACAATACCGAATGCGCCTAATACTATCCATAGCAATGGAAAGTTGAATTGACGGTTCACTGCCTGAAAGTCAAGATTCGTCTTGAGACGGGTCGTGTCTGTCACTACTGGTGCCAATTCCTTAAAAAAGATCGAGTCAGCATTCGAAGAGAGGCGAATGGAGTCTTCTTCAGTAACAACTATGGCATCCAATTTCAAATATTGGATTGGGTCAATTTCAAAAGATTGTAATTTGTAAATGGCGCTATCATAGGCCAGTCCGTTTACCAATTTGGTGGATTCAAACTCCTTAACTGTCAACTCATAGGGAGCAAAGCTGTAGTTGCTGTCAGGGAAAATGAGCTGCATAGAAGGAGGGTAGTCTGCCGCGAGCCAAAATTGTATCACTTCGCCGATACCGACACTATCTTCAATGAACCCGCCCCTTACTTCAATCTCCTGGCAGAGACTGATAAATGAGACCATAGAAGCCAAAAGAAAAGTTGCTGATTTTCTAGCCAACTCTGTAAGATCTTTTAGAATTTCTTGTAGCAAACAATTTGATCAGACTTGGTACATAATCGTCGTGAGTATCTACGGTTAGATAGTTTACATCATTCCTCTTAGCAAAGTCATCTAGTGTAATGGCACTTTGTTTGTGATTTTTATCGAAAGTCCGACGGAAGGTAGAAGAGGAGGTGTTGGCCCAGATAGTTTTTTCTGATTCCTTTTCATAAAGGGGTACTATGCCAAGGTTTGGAAATATTGCCTCTCTTTTATCCAGTAGATGGATGATGATCAGGTCATGTTTTCTGCCCATGCCTTTGAGGCTATGCAAATAATCCTCATCCACAAAATCTGATATTAGGAATATGATGCTTCTCCTTTTCAAAAGACCAAGCGTAAATTTTAAAGCTTGATCAAGATTAGTCTTTTTTGATTTGGGTTTCAGGCTGAATAGAGCGTTGAATATCTCATAGCCATGCTTACTGCCTTTGGCTGGTTTCACGTACTTCTCGAGTTGATCTGAATAGCACAATAGACCTACCTGGCTGCTTTCTTTAATAGCGGAAAATGCCAGTAGCGCGGCAATTTCTTTTCCTATGTCTAGCTTTTGTTTACCATCTCTGCCTATTTCCTGAGAGGCTGAGACGTCCAGAACGAAGAAAACTGTCTGTTCTTTCTCCTCTTTGAAAGTTTTCACAAAGGTACCATGGCCTTTGGAGGTCACATTCCAATCAATGGTTCTGACATCATCACCGTATTGGTAAGCCCTTACGTCATCAAATTCCAAGCCCGACCCCTTGAAAATGGATTGAAAATCTCCCTGCATATGCGAGGTAATGGCTTTTCTAACCCTGATTTCATAACGTCGAAGCTTCTTGAGAATCTCCTGCATCCAAAGTAAATTTGCGCCTTCAAAATTATACTGACTTCTAAAATTATCACGGTAGGCCGAGGGTATTTTCCAGCAACGGAAAGAAGACTAACAATTTTTAACAAATGCAGATTTTCTCTACTTCTAAAATTCTCTCGATTTTGCTGTTGGCTCCGCTTGTCTTCGGCTGTGTCAAAGAAGAGGAGCTCCCGGAGTATATCTTACCTGACGAGCAAGTGATCAGGGTATTGATACATGCACATCTGTTGGAGTCGAAGATTGACAACTTTTCAGCTAAGAAGGGTTATGAGGACGTGGTATATAAGCGCTTCGACAGCTTGATGTTTATTGACCTCCAAGTAGATAAGGAGAGGTATGAGAAGACTATCGCTTATTATTCAGATAAGCCCGCAAAACTTAATGACCTGTACGAGACTGTGGTAGACAGCCTTAGCCTCCGACAAAAAAACCGAGACATTTACTAGAGATGTTAGTCTATCCGAAGGATATTGAGAGAAAGCTTGAGGTCGAAGAGCTTCGGGACATCATTGCCAAGCATTGTGCTACCGATGCTTCTATAAAGATAGTAAGAGCGGCAAAGCCTTTTAGGAAGTTTGAGGTATTGCAAAAGCATCTTGCTCAAACAAAGGAGATGATCAGTGTGCTACATCATGATCAAAAGCCTTCCATCAATGGAATTGTAGATCTTCTGCCTTTATTGAATAAAATCAGAACAAATGGTACTTTTCTTTCCGCTGAGAATTTAGCGGTTCTGAAGTCTGGATTGGAAAGGCTTTATTCCTGGTCTCAATTTCTCAAAAAAAGAACCAATGACTTTCCCCATTTGTCGAAGTTGGCTATTGGCTTTATCTCCGATAATGAATTGATCAATGAGATCGATTCAAAAATTGATGAAAAAGGCGAGGTGCGAGAGAATGCAACTCCGGAGCTGGCGGCCTTGAGAAAGAGAAGATATGCGGCGGAATCAAAAGTCAGGAAAACCATCCACTCTTTGTTAGAGAGGTCAAAAAAAGATGAATTCACAGATGAGGATGGGACCGTCACCATCAGAGGGGGTAGACTAGTCATACCTGTGCGTGCTGAGTACAAAAGAAAGGTGGCAGGATTTGTTCATGATGAATCTGCTACTGGACAGACGGTTTTTATGG
>CAZZHO010000003.1:0-64270 GCA_964653795.1 uncultured Roseivirgaceae bacterium
GATAGGTCTTACCATTTTGGTTTTAGCCTTTGCATGGTATCAGAAATTGAAACCCCGCACGGCCGAAGAAATTGCCTGTGCTTGTGAAGATGATAAGCCATCTTTTTGGCAATCGAGATCGTTTTTGAGCATTGTTACAGTATTTGCAGTGGTGATGCTTTCTTTCCCAAGTTATGCTCATGTGTTCTACCCTGAGAATGAAACTGCCGTAGTTCTTACTCCTACGTCTCAGGTTCAAACGGTGAGTTTCCAAATTGAAGGCATGACTTGTAGTGGCTGTGAGGCACATGTAAAACACGCAACAGCCGAAGTAGATGGAGTTATTGAAACAGTGGCTTCACATGCAGATGGAACTGCCAAAGTCGAATTTGATGCATCCAAAACGAATAAAGAGGACATCATAGCGGCCATTAAGACCACTGGCTATAAAGTTATACCTGTTGAAGAATAATTATGGCACCAGAAGTCTTATTACAATCAGTTATTACCTGTCCGAATTGTGGCCATTCCAAAGAGGAAACCATGCCTACTGATTCATGTCAATTCTTTTATCAATGTGATGGCTGCAATGAAGTGCTAAAGCCACTTGATGGAGACTGCTGTGTTTATTGTTCTTATGGAACTGTAAAGTGCCCACCTATACAACAAGGAACTTGTAAATGTTAAATCATGGGTGCACCTACACCTTCAAAGCCCCTGACAATTGGCAGATTACTTCGGTTGGCCTTGGGGGTTTATTTTTTGTTTGAGGTGGTACCAGTTTATCGTGATGTAGTTCTAGAAGGTGCTCTGATAAGACTTGGTTGGGCGTTGGGACTCGTCCTTTTTTATTCTGGACTTCATTTCATCATCTTAAAGCTTGCCCCTAAAATCAATCCTATTTTCGGTGCGTTTTTAGCATTTGGCCCCTTTCTCGCTGTTTTCCTTCTAGGATATGGAGGGCCTGCCGCTACAGGTGCATTGACTTTCTTATCTATCTCTTTGCTCTTGGCGTCAATCAGAGGTGACTCTGGTTGTGAGGTTATGACGATTCCGGCAGTCTTTTCTGGTAAGCATACTCATTTAGCTTGTCTCCTATTCTCACCAATAGACTGGTGTGAACGAAAATTTCAATAATAGAATTGTTTGGTGATTATCACTTTTTACACTGGATCAATAGGCATGTTAAGGGCATAATCAGGTATTCACAAACAACCACACACCCTGCCACACTCATCTACTAACTCGGGAAATAATCGTTTGAAGCTTACCGAGCTCCTTGGTTTTGGCTATGTCAACAATCACTTTAAGAGGTCTGCAGGAACAGTGTAGGAAACACAACCCATGATCAATTCCCGGATAATTTCTAATGAGTTCGTCTAAGACTATCGCTGCTTCAAAATCCTTGGGTTCATGCTTGTATAACCAGTACCAATAATCATCGGAGTGGTAAGGGCAAATGGTACAACTTGAACTAGTAGGGATAGGTAAACCGTTTGACCTAAAATTTTCAATGCAGTGAATCCTTCGTATTCGCCTTTCAACGAGTGGGTAGCGATGTCGAACCCATTTCACATCCGGGTCTTTCATCCGCTGCATTTCTTCATAGCTGATTCCCAACCAGAGTTCAACCTGCCCGCCTTTAGGTTTATCCTTTTTTATGAAGCGTCTTACCGGAAGGATTTTATAATATCCAGTGCATTGCCTGTTGAGCATTCCCTTCTTACCATTATCGGATAGGACGAAAAGCGGCATTCCGTCACAACGACTGGCTTCGCCCTTCACAAAGTCAAGGCAGTCCTCGTAGATGTTTCCAGCTGAGATCACATGAATGTTAAATTGATACCGGGAGTAAACATGGTCAATGAGCCATTCCAGGTGTCTATAAACTCCCTTTGGCTCATTGCCGACATCAGCAAAAACGGCATAGTCCGGACGTGTTTCAAACTCGCCTCTAAGGCTTCTTAATAGCAGGTCCGTGGATTGCGTCCCGGCTCCCAATGATAAGATACAGGGCTCCTTCATGCGACCTTCTCCACAAATGGGTTTTCCGGTTTGCCATCGTGATACCTGAGATAATCGCCAATCAGCTTAATGAGTGCTGCATTGCGGTCTTTATATACCGGACTACCACTACCAAATTTGCGTTCATTTAGCATGAGTCGCAGCTTCTTACTTTCTTCCTGATCGATGTATTTCTTTGTTGCCCGGATAAATGCTTGGCGACTACAACCACGGATTTTCTGCTCCCTCATGTTGACATACACGAAGTAGCTTTTGTGGATTTTATAGAGTCTCTCACCGATCTGGCCTTGACTAAAGGCTCTGGTTGCAGCTTCGTATTGTTCATCTATTATGAGTTGCGCAATTCGAACCAGATTGTATTTTGGTATGCGATCCTTATACCTAGTAACATCGTCAACCTGATGGTGTAGTCTTAGCCAGGTACAGTTCTGCCATTCTGTTGTCGATATTTTAGCAATAGATTGATGGGTCAATAAAAGATCAATACCCTTATGCCTTACCGTACAAAGGGCACCGATCATGGACTGACCTTTGGCCCCGGTCATGTAGTGGTCAATGTCATCCAACACGATTAGTCCATAACCGAAGTATTTGAGGATATTCTTGACCACTCCACGCTTTTCCTCCTCATCCATTGGAATGCCTCCGGGATTGAAGGGTCTAATTCTGCGGGCTCGAATCTGCTTCAGGTTATGTATATGATCCGGGCTGACGGTCAGGTATTCAGGGTAGTCATCGTCATTGGTGTCAAAGCATATCACCTTACGACCTCTTTTGCCAGTACTATAATTGTCTAGCAGATATCGCTTGATCTCATGCTTGTTCCGATAGGTTTTTCCAACCCCGGTTTCACCACAAACCAGGAACACCATTGGCTGGCGTTCCTGGTCCGTCACATGACCTACTCTACTCACTTTGACTCTCCGTTTGTTTTGATTGTTCTTCAGCTACCTCCAGCACAGTTGTTCCCAGATGGGATTCCTCTTCATACTCCTCCTGATAATTGGAGACTGGACGCTCCTCAGAAGAATCAGTAGGATTGTCACTTGTCGCTTCTTCTTCAGAATCTACTTCCATATGATCAGTGTCATGGGTTCCCTTTTCTTCTCTTATGATGTCTAAGATCCTTTCAGTCAGCAATTCGTTTTCTGCTCTGATCTGCACGATGACCTGAGCTTTTTTGACCATGATTGAAAGTAGAACTGAAAGGAGCTGCTGTTCGGGTGTGAGCTTCTTGGCCCTTTTCTGAATTACCTGCATCAAGATAGGACGAAGGAGCGCCAGATCCTCTTCATCAAACTTGATGCGCTGGATGTTCTTTTCATTCTGCTCATCTACAATGCGGATGATATCTTCGAACTCAAAGAACTCCTTGTGCTTTCGTATGCGTATGAAAAAGCCCGCACCTACACCTATGTAGTTATTGATCGAACCCAGAATAGCATCGGCAGCCATACCAGCAGTCGACTTAGGCATATCAAATTCCTCTTGGTTCGGGGGCTCAAACTGATAGGTTGATTCTCCTCGGATATCCTGCTCTGGGGCATCCAGAGGTTCTTGTGAGTCATGCTCACCGGAACCTAGATCATCTTGTAGGTCTTCACCTGAAGGCTGTTCTGATGTTCCAGCTATATCTTTTTCTTTCACTGCCTGGTTAAGCGGTGAACTTTGCTCGTTGGGTACATCCTCCAAAGAGACCCCTTGATCTTCCTGTTCCAGCACTTCCTGTACTTCTTGCTCTATGTCTGTCATAATTGGGATTTAAAATTTTGATAGGAACTCAACTGTTCGATTATCTAGCTGCTCAAACTTGTGGATGAAGCCCTTGTAGAATTGAGGAATGGACAACATCTCATCGCACTTTTGGATGTAGTAGAGGACATTTCTTTTTGTGAGCCCAAATCGTTCACCGATCCGGGCATGACTGCAATGCGTATATTTTTTAAGCAGATAAAAACAGCCCATCCTGGCCTCACGGTATTCCGGTATTTTACTGCTATAGAACTGATCTTCCTCCAGGTCAAAAATGGCGATGGCCTGGGCAATGATGTAGGTAGTTATGAGTTTGAGTTTTTCGGATTCACTTGACTCAATTGAACTGTTTTTAATGAAGCTTGAAAGCAGCCGGATCGTTCTTGCCAATCCGATCTTTCCAACTACCTCATCAATGCTTGTTTGAAGGGTATGATAGTTCACTTGATTAACTTCCATCTTGCTCTTTTAAAATCATCTGAAACTCACTTGAAAGGATTACTATAAATGGAATAAAAACTTTTATAAAACTTTGATAATCAATTAGTTACAACAGAATAAAGATAAAAATTTTTAGGGAATCCTCTCAATTTAGAAAGGGAGAAATATGCTCTTTGACAAGAGTGATTTTTCGGATATCATGCTGTTTATAGAATATCTGTTTTGCGCTTAAGAGGGCTTTCAACTCTGTGGCTTCTTCTATGAATTGAAACCATACCTGACCTTTACCATTTTCGTCATCAAACCAAATGGTCACGGCATAATATTCCCATGAGAGTTTATGGGCATGGCTAAGTATGATTTTGGATGTCGGGTTAAAAACCTGGAACCTCAAACTACCATATTGTATTGCCTTATCTTCTGTTTCGGCATGGATCAGGTACACTACGGCATCGGATTCTCCATCTTCCTTGAGAAAGAAGAAACCGACTTCGTATAATTCACGCACTTTTGGTTTTAAGTTCTCTCTTCAGGTTATAAGTAAAGCTGAATGGGTCTACCTTAACCAGCACCATATTACCAATACGCACGGGTTTACGGCCCAGGGTAGTTTGAAGCCCTAAGCCCCGAAGCATTTTTCTTTTGAGATTTTTGGTTCTCCCCATAGTGAAAAGTTCATTGAGGATCTTTTCATCCCCGGTAGGTTCGTTGGCCTTGGGTTTTCCAGTACTTTTCAGGATGTGTCCAACCTCATATAATGCCTTGCCCTCTGGGAACTTCTTGCTTTCCAGAGTTACACTATCAGGGGCTTTGCTATTTGCTCCTGAGGGTAGGTATTCGATGACTTGTGCGGTTTCTCCAATGAACTTGGGATTGCCTCCAGTAATTTCAACAGTATCGCCTTTCTTGAATAGTGGCTTTGGAGCCTTTTTCAATTTCTCGTTTTCCTTGGCCATGTCATCCAAAATGGCATCCAATTCGGCTTGTGGGTTTTTCTCGTTCGAGATATCATTATTGTCTAACTCTGAGCCATAAGCTTCTAAGAGGTCGTCATAGATCTCCTGATCCAATCTCTTTAGCTCTTTGTTCTTCTGATCTTTGGTACTTCCCGACAGTCGTTCAATCACCTTTTGCATTTCGTCAAATACCTCGATCTTGTCTTTGATTCCTTCTGATAAATCCTGAACCTTCAGTTGATTGGACTGTATAAATCGTTTGTGCTTTGTCATAATTTTGGGTGTTAAAGTTTAATTGAGAATATTAGAACTCACTTGATTGCGAGCTGCTCTTTGATGAAGTCAGGTAAATGCCGCTCCAATTGTTCTTTTGAGTAGCGTTTGGTAAGGAATTCTTTGGCCTTATTTGCGTCCTGCTCAAATAGTTTTATTGCCTCTTTGAAGTCGTCCAGCATGTCCCTGGCTTCATTTTCAAGTCCCTCACTGTCCTTCCATTCTTTGCGCATCAAACTGTCGATATCCGGCATTTGATTTTTCCAGCGTTTGGCGAGTTTCTTGCGACCCTTCTTTTCTTCCTTTTCCTCTATCTCATCAAATCGTTCTTGAATGGCAGAAGCCCCTGACTTTGCTTTCACCTTGTCCATTCCCCAGGCTTCGATCAACCCGGAGTGAGCTTCCAATAGGAGGTCTTCCGTTTTTTCTAAAACTTCCGAGTCATTTTTGAATTTATCGGGTATCAGACTGGCGATTGACAGTAATTTGTTCTTAAGCTGTGTATGTCGTGTCGGTTTCGGTTTTGGGCCTTCTGCTTCTCTTTTTTGGGCATTGTGTTCCCTTATGACCCTGCGGCAATTTTCAAGCTTAGGCTCCAGGGCTTTGAGTTGAGCGAGCAGCTCATCATTGTCCTCTTTTTTGGGTTCAACTTTTTTTGACTTGCCAGAAAGCTGTTTCTCGAACTTATCAATCAGTGTTTCAAGTTTGCTACCTATTTTCTTGTTTCTAAGGAAAATGAAATTCTCCTTAACCTCTTTGATAGTTTGGATTAGAGAGGCTCTTAGCTCTTTCTCCTCTACATCAACAGCCTCAATGAATAAGAGGTGTATAGTATCCAGTTTGTCCTCATCCTCTATATCATCAGCAAATTCCATCAATTCCTCCAACCCTTTAATGAACACATCATATTGCTCAGATAACTCTTCGCTATCTGTTGACATCTCATCCAATTTTGTGTTAGAAGATTTTGGCTTTGTTTTCGTAGTCTTTGGTTCAGATTTTGATTCCTCACCCTTCCCGCCAGATTTGTTCCCACTGTCAGGTTTGGATGTAGACTTTTTCTCTACCGGGATTGCTTCAGGAGCGAATTTTTTCACTAGCCCGTAAAGGGCGTTCACATTGTCCTGCGTTTCCTTTCTGGCCTCTGTCTTTGATTCGGCCTGATCATAAATTTCCAGTATGCCCTTTATTTGGGCAGCCAACTTTTCATTGGGTATCTTACTTAAATCAACTTTTCTTAACTCTTCAATTTTTGCCATAGTTATTAGCTTGCTAATTCAACAGATTTAGATGCGAAGCTCCTTTCGAGAGCCTGGGAGAGTAGTCCGGTGGCCACAGAGGTAATGATTACTACACCAGCAGTTTTAGCCAGTTCACTTGCTGGTGGTAAGCCATAGGTAAACTTTCCAGTCTCCTGCTTTTTACCCATGTTGTAGTAGATGAGAGCTTCTGCAAGTCCTATCAGGAAACTTGCACCGGTTATGATGATGATTCCTTTCTTCATGCTAAGTCTATTTTTTTGAGAGCGCTAATTCGTGCTCCAGTTCCAGCTCCAATTCCAACAATTCAATAGCACGAGCTCTTTCACGCTCTCGAATCCTGATCAATTCTATACTTCCTTTTTTGGGTTGTTCGATCTTGATACCCTCTCTTTGGAGGAATTGAGAGAACAGTTCATCCACCTCTCTGGCTTTGTCGTTCTCAGTACTAAAGTCACCTGTGGCTGTCTTGAGTATCTCGTAGGCTTTGATGGGAATAAACTTGCTCCCTGTCAGTTTGATAATCTTCTCCTGGTGCTTGACTTTTGCATCGGCCAGCCTTTTGACATCCAGGTTTTGAATAGTGTACATACGCTATGGTAAATGGTCAATGGCAAATTGTTGCCTGTATAATTCCGTTAGTGAATTGAAAAAGGCATTCGCCTCTTCTTGGTTGGAGTAGTAAACAGAGCATAGTTGCGGAGTGCCGTCTCTTTCAAAGCATTCAAAATGAAAGCACTGCACCGGTCGCTCAATATCTTCAATGTCAATGGCCGTCCACCGAAGGATCAAAACATCCTCGCGTAAGGGCGAAGTCATTATGCGGAAGTCTCTGCATTCTTCAGGGCATTTGCCGTTGAGCTCAATTGCCCGATCCATGATCTTTTGGATGACCTTTTTATCCAATGGGTTATTA
This sequence comes from uncultured Roseivirgaceae bacterium, assembly GCA_964653795.1. Classification (GTDB taxonomy): domain Bacteria; phylum Bacteroidota; class Bacteroidia; order Cytophagales; family Cyclobacteriaceae; genus JAWPMT01. The sequence goes on from CAZZHO010000003.1 coordinate 7,602, forward strand.
GCTGATGAGCATTCTATAGGTTTCATATTCTTCAATTATTCGACTTACTTCTTTAGCGGCTCCGTCCAGACTGTAGCTTTGCTCGAAGACAAAGCCGCTGTCATCTATCAGTGTTTTTAGTTCTGCATACATGTGAGGGGTTGCTGACCCAAGGCTATGAGGAATTTCAAGGTTGAAGTGGTTGGCCAGCGCAATCAAGGACTTGAAGCCCTTGTACCTAAAGTGACGGGGATCACTACTGAGCAAAAGCAACTGGTTCTTATCAAGGCTTTGCTCGAATGCCTTGATTCGAACAACCGCAGCCACCATTTGCCTTGAAAAAGTGGTGCCCAGCATGATATTCACTTCTACTGGGATGCCTCTTTTCTCCAGAAATTCCACCAGCTCTCCACAGGCTAAACCTATATACAGCAGATCATCACCCTCAACATTTGCATTGGCCCCGGCCCCAATAAACAGTCTTAAGGAAGGTAGGCTGTTGTTCCGGTTTTCGAAATGAGTAAACACCTTTTTGGTTCGGGTTTGAACATCTCCTTTGCCCAATTCGACTTTGAGTTGAGAGGCAGTTTTGGCCACTGGGTTGGACATGTCAATTTTGGGAGCCAGGAACAACCCCATAGCTGCTCTGTCAAAGGAGAAAATACCTAAGCCTCGATCATTATAATCAATCCTACTTTGGGGGATTACATTCTCTTCCAGATGGTTCAGGTACTTGCTGAAATGCTTATCGAACCTTGATTTTAATTGAGATAGAAGGTGCATTCCCAGAAACACTGTGTGGTCCTCCAATTCTTGCAAATGAGAAGGAGGTGGAGAACCGTACCAGGTCGTATCTCTTTGGATGAGCCGTCTGGTTTCAACAAGTAATTGATCCCAAACCTGCCGGTTGGATGGGTTTAGCCGCGTGAACTGCCCACTGACGAATTCATCGAATGAGAATACCGTTGGGAAACTCAAATAATGAAAGGTCTTGTCACCCGAGGGTTTGCTATGTCCCAATACCCCACTCATGCAGCTCGTCTGGTATATTCACTGATGAATTCCTGCCTTTGGTTCCTGCCGTTGTAGGAATTGTAAAATGCCTCCAGTTCAACCTTGGCTTTGAGTTCCTGGGCCTTGTCGGCATTCATTGCCAGGAAGTAACTCTCAATGCAATCCTTAAGTGTTTTTCCGTTGACTAATTTGGGTTCCGGTTTACCTTGGTCGTTTAGTTGCCCCGTGATTCTCTTCATCTCCAGCTCATAAATTCTCTGAAAGTTGAGCATGGTTCTCAGCGTCATAAGATCCTCGGTATCGTCCTCGTTGTTAGCGGTGCCCTCATACTTTAGGATCTCATTGCGGATGTCCCAACACTTGTGAACCAAAACAGGATATATCAGGGACTCCTCCAGTACCTTATTAAATCCTATCTGATAGATGGAACCGGAAAAGCGATCCAAGAGTGAGGCATCCTGTTTGTTATTGCCGACATAATTGCCACTTGAGCCTTTGCCCAATACATTTCCTGTGGCGATCACACCAAACTTTGGGTGTTTTTCAAAAGGCTCATTGAGGCCATTAAAAATGATCGCACCAGGCTTGGCTGATTTGGCCAACGCATCGTTCAAAATTCCGGCAGTATTGGCATCGAGCTTTGGCATCTCATCCAGGATCAGGATTTTGCCATCTCTCCATGCTTCAATGAGTGCCCCTTCTTTATAACCTTCAATGGTCTGACCCCCTTTGATTTCGGTGGGTGATGTCCATTGATTGCAGTTAATGGTTACGAATGGGATTTCCTTCTTGTCATTTTCACTTCTTCCGTTATAGGAATAAGCAATTTTTTCCCCGAGGGTGGTTTTGCCAGTTCCGGCAGGTCCTTTCAGAAACACATTGTTTCCAACACTGAGATCATCCAGTATTTTGACAAAGGATGGGATCTGTTCCACTTCGGGAATGTTTAGCTTAAATGTTGTCATACTTTTTCTAATTCGAGGTTAAGTTGAGCACTGAGCAAATCCAGTGGGGTGAGTTCTCCTATGGTGTCTTCATAGGCGACACGCCCAAGCTCTGCCTCATCAAATTCTCCGAAGATGAATTCGGGGTTGCCGTCTTCGTGAGGATGGTTGAGAATAAAAAACCCGAGGGTGAGAATGGCGGACGGGATATCCGCTTCCTTGGCTCTTTGCACCGCTTCTAAAAAATCTTTCTTGATTGGTGGATGTTGGCCCAAAAAGTCTTTCCATTGCCCATAAGGCACTTCTGGTTCACTGTAGTAGGGAATCAAACTGAAATGAAATCGCTCTTTATCTGTTAGGGGTCGACCATAGATTACTTTTCCAAATGGAAAGCTGGAAGAAGGTTCCTCATAACGGATGAAATCGGTTGTAGGATTGCTTCCCTGTCCATAGGCACGGGACAGCTTGTAGATGTACTCTGCCTCATTGGAGTTCTTATCATGCCAGTCTTCAGCATTTTCAATCTCCCAATCCTCCAGCTCCCGTGTTTCGGTGATACATTGAATTCCAAGATCATCCAGACGCTCCAAAAAGACTGAAAGGTTTTGAAGGTGCAGCATTGCCGTCATGTCTCCGGCATTCTGAACGAACTCTGCCGGAGTATCAGGGTTTTGGCCTTCCTGCCTCTTGATCAAACTTCTAAGAGTCTCATCAAGGAAGAGGGACTTGTTGCCCCTTTTAGGGATGAATAGCTGATAAGAGTTTTCTCCAGCTCGTTTGAATCTTATACTATGATGATGGTCAGAGAATAATGCGTCCTTCTCCAGGGTTTCGATATGCCTCTGCATTCTGGATATTGGCACCAGAGTGGGAGGCACCTTACCATCATTGGTTCTTTTAAGTAATATTCCTGTTTTGATCTTGCCGTCCAGTGTATTGTACTTGATAAGTTTGCTATAGGCGCTGATCTCATTGGATACCGCAACAATATTCTCAGTCAGTATATGGCGCTTCTCCCTCTTCTGAGAAGCATTTTTAACAATCTCATTCCAACCACTGAGAGTTGTTTGCATCTCTTCAGGAGAGATATCTTTACTGGAGGTGAATATGGCACTGATATTGGATCTCTGATCATTGGCAAGATTAAACTTGATCACTCTGCGAGCATCGGCAATTACAAACTTCAAACTCACCTGACTGGGTGCATAAGGATTATCTCCGTGACCTTTTTCTATACCTGTAAACACTCCCCATGAAGTTTCAACGGTACCCCATAAGGGTATTTTGACCACATCCCCAACCTGCCAGAATTGGGCATACTCCATGATGATCTTTTTTGTTCTTTCAAGCTCTTTTAGGTAACTCTCCAGGTTGCCTTCCTTGGTGCGAATCAAATTTTCAAGGCGCTCTCTTTCATGGTCTATTTTATCATTGGCCTGCTCGTCTTCTCCACTTCCCCTTTCTGGCATCTCATCCAACTCCTCCTCCAGAGCCTTGATGGTGTTCCTTCTTTTCTCCTCTCTTTTCTTTATCAGTTCCGGATAAAACTCCTCGACATCCTTTATAAATCGGTTAGTATATTGTTGAGGTGTCAAACCCTCCAATGTCTCCACAATAACCTTGTCCAATTCATCCTTGGTCATTGGTCGATAGTGATTGTTGATGATGGTTTCATCGCGAATAGCATCTTTGCCAAAAGGAGTACTGCCTCCTTTTCCCTCTCTGAAGAGGAATCGCTTTTTAATGTCCGCGTCCAACTTCACAAATTCAGTTTCGAGGTCATAGGTGCCTTGTTGCTTTTCCCAATTAACCAGGTACTCATATCGCTGAAGGAGGTCATTGTATAAAGCTTCCTGCTCATCAACTGTCAATAGTCCAGCTCGGCCCGTCACCTGTCTAATGGCTCCCTCGACATTAGCGTTTCGTTCGCGAGCTCCGCTCCACTCAATGTGATAGGTAGGCCAACCCATTTTCTCCATCATGTGCTGATTTTCGGTCGCCCATTCAAAAGCGACACGATCACCATATTTATTCATGAAGTCCGCACTTCTTAGTGCACCCTCATTGGTTCTCTGTGAGCCAGTCGTATTGGCATCCAAGCTTTTGAGTTTGCCTTTAAGCATAGTCATAAGCCGGATTTCCATTGGAATGTCAGTGGTGATATAGTGGTATTCAGGTTTGACCACTTGTCCGGTACGGTCTACACGACCCCGTTTTTGGATCTCTGTGTTGATATCCAATTCAAACTGGTGGATGATCATGGCTCTTTTACGCTGGTCCTTAAAGTCCACTGATGCATGAGCTGAGGAACCGGTACTGCCACTTTGATTGATCAGGAGCACATCATATTCTCCATTATTGAAAAGTCGAAAGTACTTTTCCGTGTCCGTTTTAAAGGATTCGATAACACCATCTTCACCCTGAAATACAATGCGTTGATTCCTTCCCGTTACCTCGGCCACCCTAAAATTCTCGCCATCATGCCCGCCTAGTTCTTTGGGCTTTTTCCGTTCCTGAATGATTCGAATGAGTTGGTCAATTGGTGAAATGGTGAGTCCAGTGCTTTCTGCCCAAATGGCTTTCTTAATTTTCTCATATCGTCTGGCCGCATCAGGTCCCAGGCTTTCAGGATTGACGTACTCTCGGGTTTTTACATTGTCGATATCGGTATATCCATAGTGAAGAACAGAGTCCAAGCCTTTTTGCAGGGTTCGCATAAAATCAAGTTGGCTTTTCTTCAGGATATCCCCACTTACCATGTTCAGATCCTTTAGGAAGGCCCCCATAGTTGATTTAAAGGCAATGACTACCTTCTTGTCCTGTTCCAATAGGGCTATGGCCTGCTCTGCGACTTCTTCGACCTTCAGGGCGAACAGCATTTGATCCACTATATTGAAAACTCTGGAGAAATAGGGTGACTGATTTACTCCGAGACTTTTAGGTACTTCACTTAGGTGTTCTCCATCTGCTTTTGCTTTTTGATGAACTTTGCGCAGAATTGGTGAAATATAATCGCGCTGAAAGGCAACGATCTCATTCATAATATGTACGATTCGGTCAACACAGTCCCGGTTCTTACTTCTTGCGGGCTCCTGGTCCAGTTGATGATAGAAAACTTCAATCCCTTCACTGGACCGTTGTCTTCGGATGAGCTGACCGCTTTCTGCCAAATTGGAAGCTACGATCTCCTGAAGGGCCAACCCGCCTTTTTTCATGGCCCCGACAAACTCATGATCTTTTAGAGTCGATTCCTGTATGGCAGTTTTAGGAGCATAAAGAGGTACTACTTCCGGGTATTTGGCGAAGGTGGCACTGAGGTAACAGCAACATTTCGTCTGCTTTAAAACTCTTCGCATCCAACGGCCAATGACAGAATCATATCCTCCGGCCATATGAGACTCATCGAGAATGAATATCACTTTTTTGTACTTCTTACTCCCTTCAATCCCTTTTTCAGCCAGCTTTTGTATCCATTGCCTCTTGTAATGATGTGCTGCCTGAATTTGTGAATAGGTACTCAGGATCATATCATACCCTTCGGGCAGATAATCAATTGTGCCAGTAAGGGTTATGAATGGGGTGGTTTCTGGGTCGGGTAGCTTTTTATTGAGGGCCTTAAAGTAATCCTTCGCCTCCTGGCTGTCCGTAGGAATTTGACGTTCTATGACCAACTCATCATATTGCTCTTTACCACTTAGTGGAGTAAAAACAACATGACCTTCTGCATCTTTGATTCTGGCATTGGTGTCGGTATTGATGATGTAGGGATGTATATCCCCGAAACCAATGTTTTTCAAATCCCTGTACAAGTCTGTAAACAGGTCTGGTTTCCGGGTGAAGAAAACCGGTAAAAAACCGTTGAGAACAGCATGACGGATAATGCCTGCTGCTTGCCTGCCTTTCCCTATCCCTGTTTGATCTCCGACAATAATTCCCTGCTCCCTATTCAGTTGGGTAAGGTAAAGGGCTATTGAATCCACTTGCTCGGCAGCAAGCCCTTTCCACATAGACTCGACCTTATTGTATTTCAGATGATCCCGGACATAGTTGTCCAGGTTGCCGTGATGCTTAATGACTCTATTGAGTGCCTTTTGAACCTCAAAAGCCATGTTTCTCGGAATAAGAGTATCCAGCTTAAAAGGTGCTTTTGACTTAGGTATATAAGGAACCAATGCGGTTTCCTGACTGGCTAACTCCTCTGCCTTAAGTTCTTCTTTCTCTAATGTTTCTGTTGCCATATTCCTACTGCTTATTTTGTGGGAGTGTCATCATAGATCCCCGCCAGCGCCTCCAGATAGGAGTGTAGGCTTGTCTCGGTGAATACTTCACGGGCTTGTTCTTTGGAAATGCCCCCATACATCAGTGAATCCTCCGGGAGGCTGGTGTCAATCTGGTTCCAGTTGTCCCGAAGCATGTGCATGGCGTAAACCATATAGGGAGTATGGAGAAGGAAATCAGCTATTTCCTTTGAACTTTCACCGCCTGTGTAGTCCACATCCAGATATCCCTCGATCAAATACTCTGGTTCTTCCCCTTGATTCAGGGCGTTCTCGATCATTTCCTCCAGTTGTACTCGTAAGGCTTCGGCATGATCGCCATAACTCTTAAAGGGTATGGGGTGGTTGACCATGAACAGACGCAATTGAATGTCACTCTTCATGAGCTGATTATTGAAAAATATCATGTCAATTCGATTTTGAGTTGTTTTAAAAGAAGGTCGAGCTCGCCCTCTTCCGAATGCTCTGAAGTGGTAATCTTGGGTGATGCCAGGTGGCCTTTTACTCTGATCCAGAGTTCATGGAAACTCTCCACTATTTCTTCAAGGTGAGGTGCCTGGTTTTCGGTGGGGGCAACCTTTTCAGGTGTCTTCTTTCTTCCATTGACCAGAATAAGCATGGTCTTTGCCACTGCACCTTGCTTATTGTAGAGTTTAAAGCTGTTAAGGTTAATGATGTCCGCCACATGATAATGTCGATACAGCCAATTGAAGAAGGGTCGGTATCTGGCAATGAGACCATCTTTAAAATAGACATGGCCCATGATGATAATGGCAGCCCTGCCATTGTCTTTCATGGTGTGGAGGGCAAGCCCGGCCATAAGGTGCTCCAGCCTTATGTGCTTGGCCAGTCCTCTTTGACCGTTGAAGTATTTATCGATAAGGTATTCCTTATCCCATTTGTCATCTACCCATTGGGTAAAAGGCGGGTTGGTGACAACCACATCGTAAGTATTTGCCCAATCATCCGGGAAGGGCTGGGTGGCATCATACCTTGTGATTCGAGCAAATCTTTGGAATTCAAGCGACTTTAGACGGGTAGGGTCAATCTCATTGACATGGGCTTTTGACGGATCAGCGCCTACCAAAAGCAAGCCATTGCCGGCACTCGGTTCAAAAGTGAGTGTGGCATCTGACATTTTAGTGTATTCCGCTATGATGGCGGATATGGGACAGGAAGTAGAATATTGCTGATATAATACCTTGCTGGAATCTGCATAAGCATAGGTAGGCTGTAATTTATCCCAGAAATGGATCATCCTGTCAAGGCGATCTTCAAAGGGAATGGGATCAAGATAAATGGAGCGATACCATAGCATCCAACTTAACTCTACCGCCTCCCACATATCACCAATCGTTGGGACATTCAGCTCCTCCGATAATTTTTCTATCTGTGATTTAGTAGGTCGCTTCTTGGCATGATAAAGGTCATGCATATGGGCAACTACCTTATCAAGATAGTCTGGGTTGGAAATGCTTTCTTCCTGGTGCCAATCATATAGCTGATATTCACCTATGATCTTTGCAGCTTGATTCCCGATTTCCTCCGGCCATGCCTTGGAATTGTATAGGATGTCGAAAAACTGATTGAATACAGCATCACTCAGCGATTGCCCTGTTTGCTTAGAGAGTGGTTGTATATGAGCCTGAAGAATGGCTCCAAAACCATCTTCCCAAATCATACTAGCAGCGAAGTCTGGTACCAGGGCACGATTTAGCTTTTCGATATAGTCATTGGCTTCTGTCCAATTATGAAATATTTCAGCTTGTGAGAAATCAAATTGAGGTACTTCTTGAACCTCTTTCCGGTCAATTGAAATATGGATCTCCATGATCGGGATCTTCCCCACATGCTTCTGCTTATAGTCTTCTGCAATCGAAGCCTTCATCTCATCATTTTCACTTTTTTGACGAGCTGCCATTTCAATTTCCTTGTCCGTCAGATATGGGTAATTTCTTTTAGCCCAGGATTTAAACTGTTCCTCAGAATCGCCCTTGGATTCGGGAATTAAGTCAGTCCTCTCAATCAAATTGAAGTGACGTTCCAGGTTCGGGCCAACCAGTCCATTGCTCAGACCCGATATTTTGGCCATCATCGTAACGTGTCTTTGCCACAGCTCCCAACCTGATTCTATCCATTTGATATCAAGTGTTGGGTAGTATTTGGTAACCCAATTTTTGAAATAAATCCAGGTGATTTGGTGAGCTGGTAGGTGTTGATCCTGGCCATTGAACCAATTGAGAAAGTTGCCATAGAAGTTGGCCTTGGGATCGGGTGTGAAATCACCATCTTCAATGTTTTCGGACTCTTCAGTACTCTTAAGGAAATCAAGTATGGTGCTTTTTAGTCGTTCAGGCTCACCGAAAATTGATTCATCCAAAACGAGGATATCTCCATCAGGAGGGTTGTCCATACTGTCAATACACTTGATAATAATTTTGGAATCACCAATAGTGGACTTGCTAAAATTCAGTAGGATTCCGATGTCCTCGGTCATCATCCCAATTAGGATGATGACTCCACTTTCCTGTTTAGAGTCGCGTAGATAACTCACCCTCCATTTTTTCAGGTGCATGTATTTGGCCAACTCCTTTAAAGCAGATTTTCCAAGTCTTTTAAATCGAGGTTTTGCAACACCATTGTCGGTGTAAGCATGGATTCTGTCATGAGATTGAATTAGTTCGTAAAAAGCTCTTAGCCTTTTAAAATCTTCCGGTTGAATTGGGGTAGATTCTTTTTTCTCTTCGACTGTCGTTGAGGCTCCAGCTTCTTCATTTAAGTTCAAAAGCCTAAGCACCTTGCTTCTTATTTCTGCGGGATCATTAAAGAGCTTTGTATCAAAATAGTGGTTGTTTCCCCCTGAGTAGTCCTTCATGTGCGAGATGCTGCGGTAAAGCGCTTTGGGTGAGCCCATACCATCTCTGGTTAAGTGGATATAGATTCCTTTCCCATCCGAGAACATTCCCATTAGCGTCAGGTCTCCACTGACTGCTGGCCCGGCTACATTGAAGTGAACTTTGAATTCGCCCAGACCCAGGTAACTGGCAAGCTCCTTGAATGCGGCTTTCCCTTTTCGGGCTAACTCCTTTTTGACAGCTCCATCTTCCATCCAGCCGTCTACTCTTTCGTGCTTGTTTAAGAATTGCGAGAAGATCTCTAATTTCCTAAGTGGTAGCTTGCCAGGTAAGGGTGTTGTCGCAACCGGGGTGCTTGGTTGTGAATGGTCTTTCTTTTTTTTAGGGGTGGTAGAATTTTTAACCTCTTCATTTGTTGCAGGTTTAAGATCATCTTGTGCCGGTTTTTCTGCTTTGATCTTGGCTTGAAAATTCTTTATTGCCGTTTTGCCTTTCTGGAATTTTTCAATTTTCCATTCAAGATTCCGATACTCTTCCTTGTGTTTTCCAAATGGTTTTTCTGTTTTTGGATTGATGAGATCGGTCATTTGCAGTTTGGTGACTTTAATCTCATTTTCCAGTATTGCAAAGGCCTTCTCAAAATCGCCAATCGGTCTCCAATGCTCCGCAACCGTCCACCAATAATTGCGATCGCCAAGGGCTTCTTTCAAAGCTTCTATAGATTGGTACCCTTTGTGGATATTGACATAAGGGTAATCCATGTCGATCGGCAAGTTCAATGCCTTGAAATGCTTCTCACCGTTCTCATCCCATGCTCTCAAAAGAAATGCTCTGGAAACCTCTATCATGTATTCACCAGGGTGTCCAAACTGGATCAGCTCGAAAAGTTGAATGGGGTTTGCTGTAGAGAGTTTGTCATCAGTCATCTTCCAGAGATCAGGAGATGCAGCGGCTTTGAGTTCAGGATGATGCTTGCCTCTTAAATTGCCTGAGATATAGGGTTCTTTGATCCCCCTTGGAGCAATTACATTGGGAATGGTTTCTCCATTGAAATTGATGATGTCAACAATTAGAGGTCCATTGTCTACCACTTTTGAATTATCGGAATCTGGATCTTTTTCTTCTTTGCCACAGCCATTGTTTTTGGCCCACTGCTCAACCCTGTTAAGGACTTTGGTAAGCTTTTTTGTTTCTTCGTCCGAAGGGCTGATCCTAATTAGCTCATGGATTTGTTCGATCCCCATGCTCACTGCCACGCAGTAAGCTTCCTTCCAACTAGGATAGGTTTTAGAATGGATGTTTGGTCTTCCTCCTGTACAGCTAACATCACCGAATTCTTTTTTGGATTGTACTCCGGGTCTATACAATCCATCTGAACCCTTGGCCACATAGACGATCATCCGATATTTTATTTCATCCGGAACTGCGGCATCCTCTTTTGTCAGGTTCAACCCTGCGGATGTTTCGGTATACACCCCACCGATATCTAAAAGTGGGTCGATGTTGTTTTGTAACCAGATCAGCTCCGCCTGCCTAATGAATTCCAAAGTCTCACCTTCATAATCATAGTCCTCCGTCTTGGTCCATTGCCGAACCATAGCTTGAAGCTTATCATAATCCAGACGCTTGGTTTCGTTGGATTTTAGCCAATGGAAAAATTTAGTGATGTTGGAATCCCGGCTCTTGTCCAAATCTGGCAATGGCCCATCAAGGATTTGTTTGGCTACCTTATAAGCCAATTGAAGGTTTGGAGATTCAGTGCCCCAATACTGTGCAACTCCATAGGCAGCGTTCTGGGGTTCATTGACAATTTCATGAGCCTCTTCTGAACTTATCCCTTTAAGGATTGTGACCTGGTAAAGTACTTCTAACCAAAACTCCTGTATTTCTTCGTAGACATAATCGTTGCTACGGCTTTGGATTAGAGAATGAGGTCGATGGGTTTCCTTTTCATTGCCATCGACAATATCTTTTGATTGTGTAGGTTTTTCTTGCTCCTCTATAGAGGGTTGATCTGATATAGGAGGAATATTCTTTTCTCCTTCTGAAGGATATTCTTTTTTGCCATCAAGAACTTTGGCCTCCTTAAGCAGGTTCCGGGCCTTTGGCTTATAAGTCCTGGAATACACTTTGACCTCCTTAAAGGCGTTGTCATATTTCCATCGACCAAATCTTAGTGCTATGTCTGTGGCTACCCGAACGAATTGGTCAAACACGACATATTCATCCTCCTTAAGTTGATCATCCTCCTTAAAGAAGATCGTTACCACCGAGAAGCGGTTGTCCTGAATATTCTGGAGGTTTGGCTCGTAAGAAGGATATATCACCACCTCTTCCAATGAGGCCACCCCTAGTTCCAGTCCCTTTTGAAGGTTAGCAGCATATTCCCTGTAAGCAGGGTGCTCTTTCACAAACCACTTTTCTACTTGCTGGCTATTGGTTCCAGTTACTTTGGTCTTCTTAAAGCCAAGTGTGCGCAAGCGTTGTTGCTGGCTATGGTTTAATTTCTCATCGAAGTAAAGTTCGATGCCCTTTTTCTCTTCGTTATAGGAAATCGTAACATTCATTTCCTTCTGGCTTTGATCAGCTAAAAAGGCCACCCCTAAAAGGAGGGGTGGCTTCATGTATCTTCCTTAGCAAAGTCTCGTCAGGCTATTCGATATGATTGCTCCCTTAATCGTTGAGACCTGTTTGCCTCTGAAGATTTAGGTTAAAAGTAGATGGCACCTATCGCTTCCACTAGGTACGCTTTGGTTCACCGGTACGAAATCGGGTAATAGGGCTAATCGTTGTATGAAGCCTAAGAGATTGATCAACAAATCCTCTTTAAAGGGGGTGTACCCTTAAAGGCGGTGAGCATGTTGAGGAAACTGATGATCAAATCGTCCTTAAAGGAGTTGACCTTCCTTAAGAGGGTTAACTGCCTTAAAGAGGACGAAAAGTACATAAGTGCCATTTTACCTTCTTAAGGGGAGGTATTCCAGAGATAATAAGAGGGAGTTACTTCAGACAGACCTTCCACCGATTGGGTGAAAAGTCAACTAGAGGGGTTTCAAGTCTTGATAAACTTTCCGGGACTTGTGAAGTCCTGTGCCACCTTTAAAATTTGCTTAAGTAATTCTGGCATTGTAGTAATGTCCATTTGGTAGGATAGATGCCTGGCAAAAAGTACTTTGTCAAATGTCGCTTTCTTCTTTTGAAAAAGAAGCCGACTCACATTGCTAAGAAAATCCTTAGAAGGATCAAAATCCTCGCCTAAAATAGGTTCTCCTAGCGGATAAATCTCGTTCAGGACCCGGATTGATTCATCCAATGCAAAGAGGTCCTCAAATGTCCCCTCTTCAATAAAAAAAAGCCGATAACGATTCATCCTATCCTTTATCACCCTTTGAATGTCATCACGTTCCTTGGTTGCATCAGCATCCAGCAGCACAATAATTTTGCGATTTGGGTATTTAACTTTGAAGTTGAAAAAATCTTCCCTCAGCTTTTGTTTGGACTTTGAATTATAGACCTGAATCAGATGCTCGGACAAAATGAACCTGGTTCTGAAGGCTAGAATGGGCAGAGCTACCTCTTCGCTTTCACCTTCAACCATGATCAGACATTCCGGTTGGTCAACAATATTGATTTGATCAATGAAGCCTCGTATGCGATTGGCAAGACTCTTTCGAAAATCTTCTTCAAAGGTATTGAAGTGAAGAAACCCAATTCTTTTAGACAGTTTCTTGTTTAAAAGGATTCCCCGGTAGTGCAATAACTCTTCCGGTAACCGGAGCGCTTGTTTTTCCCCACAGCATGGGCAGGTTATTTCATCCTGATAACTGTCCTTGGCGCTTGAGGCATATAGCCTTATCTCTTCCAACTGGGTTTTGAAATCTGCTAATTCAGAATGATCTATTAGACGATCTATACCTTGTTCTGATAGCACTGCATGCTTGAAGTGGAAATAGGAATAATGAAGAGATTCATTCATGGCCATTTCTTCCAGCTTCGCTCGTTCATATCCAGGAAAGGCCACTCCAAGGCTATTAAATTGATGATTGATATGCGAGCGATACTGACCGTGGAATCGGGCTAGTTCTTCAAGAGGTGGGAAGTTCATCAGTCTAAGTAACAGTCGAAAACGATCTGTAAGCTCGTTGGGCAATAGTTCCGGTGGTAATCGTTCTTCAAGGAAGTAACTGAGTCCCATCCGGGTCAATCCGATTTTCTCATCAACGGAAGGGAAGTCCTGCTCAATCTCATCAAGTGTGATCCCAGTCTGTGATAAAAGTAACTCCAGTTCATCATCACAGGCGACTTCCTTAGTCCAGTTGCACAACATGACCGTATATGGAGTCAACTCCAGCCGCCACTCAAATTTGTACTGATAATGCGGCAGGTACTTTTCATAGAGGGTTTCCAATATGGCTTTCCACAATTCACGATAGGCGTGGAATTTATCCGTGATTATCAGGGTCTGATCAGAGTCTGAAGGTTTGGTCAGGTGTAGTTTTATCAGGTGATTGAGTATACCCTCAATATCCCCATGAGCTAGTCTGTTCAGAGTCCCTTTGATGATGTGTAAGTAGCTGTCTTTGACAATGTCCTTCATTTTGGCCATAATTGGATCTGCGACATATTGATCTGCAACCAATGAAGATACAACGTAGGTAGATACACAAGGGTGTTAGAGTCTATGTTTTTAGGCCCGGATAAAACAAAGGATACATAGAGGGAGTTTCAGCGGGCAACCAGAACGAATATGGCCAGGACCAGGGCTGCCAGACAGATCCAGGAAGCAATTCTAAAAAGTGAGTGTTTCTGCAAAGCTATTTCTGCATTATTAGTGATTTGATCACCAAAGTCCCTCTCAGGTTCTGACAAGGAAACCCCGTGTTTTGATTCAAACAACTCGATATACTGAGCGGTGGAAAGCTCCGCTATATCCTTAAAGAATAAAAGGTTTATGGAACTTTTGAGTTGCTGAAACTTTTCATTTTCCATTTTTTTGAAGAATCGAAAGCCCTTTTTAGTTATCGGGTTAATGCTGTACATACAGATACAGGCGGACACTCCGAAAAGGAAAATCAATAGGTTCTCAAATATCTTCTCGTCCGCAGCAAAAACCTGATCCAATTTGAGGACTCCGACAATAGCACCAATATTCAGGGCAAGTAAACCTGCATTCTTGGTCTCTGCATACCTCAACCAACCATTAACCTCGGTCAGTGTGAATTTTAAATCTTCATTCATTTTACAATTGCATCAATATCCGTCCAATAGACATCACCACCTATTATGTCACCCTGGTATTCCTTTACAGGTATATCCTGCTTGGTCCACCACTTGTTTTTCACACCATTTGACCCTGGATTGGCTTTGGCATATTCCTGCCAAACTTTTTGCGTCATCAGCATTGGGGGTGTTTCAACTTTTAACTCCTTTTTTTCATAGCTCAACATTTTTCCGTTCCATGTTGAAAGGCTTCCATCTTTGTATTGAATTAGGGAATCGGCAAACTCCTCAATTGTCAGATCTACTACTTCAGTACTTGTAAGGTATTCAGGTTCTCCGGGTACTCTTTCCCAATTTGTGGGGTATAGACTTAGGAAGAGACTGCCAACCGGATTGAACAACCCAGAAGAACCTTTGTTTCGCCATGCTCTGGGGTTTTTTGGATGCCGGGTTACCCTGTATACCGTCTTCGAAATCTCTTTATTTGCTATATCGGTTAGTTTTGAGGCCACATTGGCGGTATTACCAATCCATACAAGGTTTTTGTGAGATGCTCTCTCTTTGCCTGTTTTGGCGATTCCGGTTTTGATGACCTTCATTTCACCATAATCAATCCCTATTCCTGCTTTAAAGTCAAAACCTTTAAAATGCTTATTGATTACTCTTGAGCATATTGTATTTATAGAAATTGCTGTGTTAATAGCATTTGTAAAACAATTCTTATTCGGGAAAACGACCATTACTCGGTCACCAATGATGTTCCGTACTATGCCACCATGATGTTGCGCCACCTGGCTAATACCTCGCACAAAGCAGGTATATAACCTAGCCATGACCTCTTTGGAATGAGTTTGACTCAAAGTGGTTGAGCTGCGTATGTCGGCAAACAAAACACACGTCTTGAGCAGCTTGGCCTTTTTTGTCCTTCCACTTTCAAAGGTTAACCCAGGATCGTCATCATTTGGTACAAGATCGCTTTGGGTATTGGTAATCTCAAAACCCATTCTGACAATGTCTTGAACATCATTGTTGATTGTGGAAAGAACGTCTTTAAGGGCCATAAGTAATTACCTATCTGTAAATACCTGACAATTAGTTTGTTTTTGGAGTATCAGGTTAGTTACAGAACCAGACTCAAAAAACTCTCCAAATCTTATGACACTGCCAGAATGGCTAATCGAGGGATCCTTCATACTGGCGATTCAATAAGAATTTCGCTTAAGGACGGTTGGAATTTTGTTACCTCCTATAGGAGGCAAGATTTGTAAATCTGGTCTATTCCCCTCATGATTTCATAAGCAACTTGAGGTACAATGGCATTACCTAAAGCTTTGATACGTTTGTTCCGCTCGGTATAGTCCATCCCAGGGGGAAGCCCATTAAGCATTCGTATAATTGCGGATTCAAGAAGGTCTTTGGGGATATTCCCATGTGCATGAGAGCCGAAACCAAAGTACCTTGAGATCCCTTTCTCTTTTTGAACTGCGAAGGGGGACAGGTTGAGTTCTTTGAGTCGTTTGCTGTCGGTGTCGGTAAGGCCAATCCGTAGATCAACTGGCTCCCTAAACTGGTTAACCTGGTATTGTTCTTGACCCAGTGCGTATTGCGCTCCTTTGCTCTTTGATATTGCTCCGGGGACTTGACAATCTCCAACCAAGTCGGGGTTATAAGCGACAATCCAAACTCGTTCCCGTTGATGAAATGAACCGACCGCCTCAGCCGGAATAACATACGCCCGGCAGGTGTAGCCTTCATTTTCCAGAGCATCAATCTTGAGGTCAACGATGCCGTTGGAAATCGACCCACTAACATTCTCGTTAAGGACCCAAGGGCATCGCACTTCCCGTATGATTCGAAACATTTCTGGCCAGAGGAAACGGTGGTCCTCTTGGCCTCTACCCAGGCCTGCATAAGAATGTGGTTGGCAGGGATCGCCCCCTGTAATGATTTCAATTCGTTTTCTGAATGGTGTTCCATTAAATTCTTTGATATTTCCGAAGCACTCAGACTCAGGGAAAAGAAGGGCAACTTTAGAATTACACCAGGGGTCTATTTCTACATGGGCGACATTTTGCCACCCCACCCAATGCGCTGCTAATTGAAACCCTCCAATGCCGTTAAACAGTGCTAAATGCCTCATAATTACTGTGCTTTTTGAGGCAAAGGAGCGGTCGTTTTATGGCTGCCAATAGGTGCGATCAGGTACTATAGAACACTATAGCGGACATTTGTACCAAGGAACAATTCGTTGGAAGTAAAGTGGGGGGACATGCGAATTGTATCGTCCCGAAAGTCAAAAGTGGTACAATAAAAATTCTTACGGAGATATCACTTTTGCCTCTTGGACCAATCTATTGTTAATGTCTTTATCAATTATGCCAATGACATTGAAACAGGCTAATGACTTTGTCACTGCTAATCACAGGCATTTAGGTGCAGTGAGAGGTCATAAATTCTCGATAGCACTTTTGGAGGACCATAAAATTGTAGGGTGTGTTATAGTCGGAAGACCCCTTTCTCGACATTTGGACAATGGCTTAAATTGTGAGATTACCAGACTCTGTACCAATGGGGCAAGGAATGGTTGTTCAAAGCTCTATTCAGCCGCAGCCAAAACCGCAAAGTACATGGGTTATAAAAATATTTACACCTATATACAGATTAATGAATCAGGTACATCCTTGAAAGCATCGGGTTGGTGTTTGGACAAGGCTAAATGTGGTGGAGGATCTTGGTCCAGAAATTCACGGAAAAGAAATGACAGTCATAATACATGCTTTAAAAAGCGTTACGTGTTGCACCTGAATTAGCTAAGAAATCGTTGTGGTTTTTTTGCGATTACATCTAAATACCTCGGCTATCGTACATGAAGTCAGGATAAATTGAAAAGAGCGATATTTGCAAGTACTAGACTTTACTAAATGAAAGTATTAAGGTTTAACCTCTCAGAAATTCAACCTCTTGTTGATCATGCGGCTAAAGCAAAAATCCACACTCCCACTTTCGCACAACGATATGAAGAGGTTGAAGGTCAATTTGTAGAAAAAAAGAAACTAGAAGTGTCTCCGGGTCTGATTTTGGTTAAAGATCAAGGGACCTATCTTTTGTCCAATGGGGCTCTAAAAGAAGGAGAAACTGCTTCTAATCTTGGGTTGATTTCTTATGCAGAGGGGACTAATCCTAAGACTGATCCAGACTGGTGGGACGTTTCCCGTGAACTATGTGGTGGTGATGATTTTGCTGAATACCTACCCTTAGAGTGGTTCTCTGAGGCACTGGAACAAGGTGATCAGTATTTGGAATTACTGATGACAGACGACTCTATTGAAATGAGCTTAGCTTAAACTATAAATCGATTAAAGGGGTGTTTTAGCTTGAAGACCTTGCTTTAATCTCCTTAAGGAAGGTGATGTAGTTTTCCATATCTGCTTGTCCACTTTTCTTCCTTATCCTATATAACTCAAAACCAGCTTCACTAATAAGTCTGTTTTTTAATTCATCTCTGGCCTTTTGCTCCGGGCTATCGTGGTAGGAGCTATCCAATTCAAAGAAGTGGGTGGATTTGTAGTCCGTTGAATCTATGACGACCAAATCGACAGTGGTCGAAAGAAAAAAGCCTCTTTCCCTACCGTTAAACTGCTCAAGAACCCCGTTGTTAATCACGGTTGATAGAGCTGTGTTTGGCAATAGGATTGAGGTGGAAAAAACTTGCCTGGCCGCCTCATAGAACTCTTGTTCTTGTGGAGATTTAAACACAGAGATTGCATAACTTTCTGTTTTCTTCTTCTCGATTTCCTGAACTGAAAAATTGGATTGTATCTCATGGGCCACTTTGGTAGCGGCTATACCATCGGCTAACTTTTTATCATGTTCCTGGATTATTGGGATGCAGATTTCGTGATGCGGTAGCTCTTTAGCGAAATCATAGCTTTGAGTTTTTTCTACCAGAAGGACAATTAGCTTTTCATGGTTCCTTGTGGACAACCTGAAGTTGTAGCTTTCCGACTTATGAAAGGTCAGGATCGTGCCGAGCTCGGCAATATTCTCCTTATCCCCGGAAGTATCCTGGTTGATAAGCTCGTCAACGAAGTGAGTGTTAAAGACATTCGTAAATATAGGATCTTCAGACAACGCTTGAAAGGTCTTGTTATCGCGAAGTATTGGCATAAGCTCATCCCAATTCTTACTGGAAATTAACCCTAGTACTTTCTCCCGGTCTATTTCCTGTTCTTCGTCTCTATTCATACAAATTCTAAATTCAAGAATACCAAAACTATAATTGTTTGAGCAGAACCCTGTATCGTATCGGCTCCAAAAGTACCTGCTTATCAACGTTTCCCGACAGTTCATAGAACTCTCCAAAGTTATGTTCAGCATCAAAATTGTAAACGCGATAAATAACATACCGGCCTTCCCTGGATCGCATATAGGCCAATTCATTTTCGGAGAGATAGAAGGGTGTAGAGGCACCTCCGGGAGTCGTCTTTACTTCGATGTATTTTTCACTACCCTCCAGGTCAAAAGACAACACGTCATAGCCCTTGCCATCTTGAACAATTTCAACCCGTTCAGCCTCATCATCCATTCCACTGCTTCTCAGAAATTCTATCTCATATTGTCTGACAAGCTTCTCCCCGGCATCACCGAGATCTTTGTGCTCTTTAGATTTTTTTGAGTAGTCAATATCAACCCCCTTAAACTCACGGTTTCGGTCTGGTATGGATTCCAAGCCCTCCTTCGGCCTCGGTCTTCTTACGAGTTTGTTTTTAAACAAACTAGGAGGTAACGCTTGCCCATCCCACACCGCCCGGACAATTGAGTGATAGGCTTGCTCGTGGTCTTTGATGAACTGTACGCATACCTCAGTCAGGGAGCCCCAATTTTCTTTGACCAGGTCTGAGAACGGGATCTCATTCCAGTATGCAGATTCCGGTATCAAAGAGTCGCATAATTCAATCTGATCGGCACTGAGCTTGGAATAGGACTGGTTCTGACTGTCTATCTTGTAAAGAAAAGATTCCGAATCCGGGGAGGCATTGATCCCAAAGGTGAAGAAGATGTTTTTTCCCTTGTGCTCCTTTGGAAAGACCTTGACCCAGGTATAACATTTGAACAAGGCGGCAGGAACATTCTCTCCCTCTGCATTGACTCTCCATCCCCTTTGAGACCAGACCTTCTTCCCCTCTACTTCAAACCCTGATAACCTAACAGCTATTTTTTGACCCAGGTAAAGGCTCTTCTCCCATACAGTATCCATTATCCGGTTCTTAGCTTTTATATGGCCTTCATCATAAGGGTCGTAAGGTTTGGATTGCCAGGCCTTAAAATGTTCCAGCTCGGAAGTATCGAAAAACGCTATCCCTTCATTTTCTTGTGTCTCACCTCTAGGCGAGGCATATCGTTGGAAATTATCCTCATTTTGCCAAAAGTCCCTCGCAGCCTGGGCTTCGATAAAACCGAAAAGCTCGTCTTTGAGCTTTTTGGCCTTACCCTTGCCCAGCTCTTCTGCCAGATTATAAAAGCCGTTACCGTGATCCTGCTCCTCATTGCTTTTATAAATGGTCAAAGCACTGAGCATTGGCCTCGGCTCAGGTTGAGAATTCTCAAAAGCCGAAACTTCGCCCAATATGGTGCTGAGTTCCTTGCGACCCGAGTTGGTGCTCAAGTCTAGGTCCAGCCCGCAGTCTTTTACCAGGTCACTATAGTAAACGAACTTGTCCCTTTCGCGGGCGACCTGAACCAAATAATCTCTTACCCTGTGATTCATATTCCAAAGTCTGTTTTCACTTTATACCAGCCAGAAAAATCAGTAGTACAGTCAGAAGAGCCGATACGATCAGGGAGCCGATGAACATCTTTCTAAAGTCACCCCTGTATGCCCACCAACTGTCTGATTTGTGGTCATAAGTAATATGCTTGTTGTAAATATTCTCTCCCTCGCTCAGGTTCAAAAGTTCCCGAATGCTATCGGAGGAATTGACTGCCATTCCGATATGTGCATTAAAATTGGGAGAGTGAGCATCGTCCATGTACCTGTGCCAGATATGCTTGTAAACAAACAGGTAACTAATAGCCACGACAGGCCACACCAAGATCAGGCAGGCAGTATAAAACCCGTTAAATAGCTTTGGGTATTTATTGCGGAAGCTTGAGGGGAGCAATGAAGTAGTCTTACCCCAAATGCCTTTGCTCGAACCAGGCAGAAAACCATGCCTGTACACGCTAAAGAAAGTGCGAACCGTTACAAAGCCAAAAAAAAGGTAAAACAACAGAAGATCTGCAGACCACTTTGGAAGACTTAGAGGAAGTAGATCAACCAACCAATGCAGGGGGTCTCTTAGTGCAGTTTGATAGCCTTTAAGAAGAAGCTCGAAAACCTTATTGACCTGTAGGTTGAAAATCCCTTTTAAGGTGGCCAGCATCGAAAATGCGCTAAAGACGATAGAGAGCTTGTTCTTGTTGGACTCTATCGACTTGAAAAAATCAGTTTTCAGCAGTTGTTTGAGTTTTGGCATCGGCATTTGCGGTTAGTGTGGTAATGGCTTCCACTCGTTTTGTTTGAAGAGATTCGGTCAACTTTCGCAATTCCAGATAGGCATAAACAGAACAGGTAGCCACCGACAAGGTGAGAATGTACCCGATTATACCACCGAGGGTGCCAGTACCAGAAACCCTTTGCAGGAGACAGAAATTGGCTAGTACGGGAAGCACAACTACCGAAAACAGAGCGATGAGGCCTGGTACGATGCCTTTAAACAATATGACGGTTGGGAAATCGACAAATACCTCCCCTTGATCCAGGTAGGAACGAAAACCCTGAATATGGCTCAGGAAATAGAGGAAAACAGCTAGTGAAATAGATGGAACAATCCAGTTGGCAATCGCCTTGTGAATTTTGATCCCATACAAAGTAGGGTGATTTTCGTTTTGAGCAATTTGTTTGTTGACATAGCGCAAGCCATCTTCGAGCGTCTTGCTTTTAATCTCATCTTCAATGAGGTAAATGCCCGGTAGAGCCTTGTCATAGGTTTCAATAGTACTGTCCTGGCTATACCAATAAACCGCATCGGTAGGGGCCATCGAAGGGCTAAAAAACTCTTCAGAACTTCTAAGACTATATACAATAGAGGCATCTTCGACAGTCCGTGTCCAACCGGCTATCAAAGCAATCTCAGGCTTTGAGACCAGAAACTCACTGAATTTCACCCAATCCAGCTTAGGGCCGTACTCATTGTAGCCCAATTCTTTAAGCTCATCCATGCCCAAAAGCTTAAATGGATCTTCGTAGCTTCTCACGGGCTCGAATTTTGGAGACACAACACTGATTCCAAGTTTGTATAAAGCCTTGTTAATAAGCGAATCACAGTTAAGCTCATAGTTCAGGATTATATCGTACATCCCTTCATCAGATATACCCAATTCTACCATCCAGCTATTCCCAAGAAAATCCAGATAATCTGCGATGGGAGAGTAGGTCTTGTCAGGTACAATAAAGAAGAAAGTGTTGCGCAGCAGCTCCACATCGGTATTCTCAAAACATAGTTTGAAGTCATCCAATTGTGTCGAATCTACAGGGATTAAGGACCCTACGGTTTTAAAGCTTGCCTCTTCTTCCAACTCAAGTCCTTCTATTACAAATTCGGCATATTCTTCAAGCGAAATTGAGAGTAATTTTTCGAGGTCATTGCGGGCCTCCTTGTAAGGTGCTGCCGGGTCGGGAGAAAAAGCAAAGGTCAATACCACTAATGATAAAGTGATCAGTAAGCGGTGTATGAATCGTATGGTCTTAAAATATTCATCCATGATCTTCGCTATCCATTCTGATATGCACTGGCCTGGAGGCGGACGTAGGAGACACTGACCAATTTCATGTACCAACCCAACTCGTTTTCTTTTTCTATGAGGACCTGACGAATCTCCTCTGCATCATCCATTTGAGCAAGTCTGGCATAGATCATGCTTTTGGGCGTATCAAAATGTTCGTTGAGAAAATGGTTTATCTGTCGCTCGTCAAAGTTGTTCATGTTTTGGAACCGGAAGAAATGTTCAAGTTCAGTGGCCTTGCGAATAACCGATGGCTCAGAATCCATGTAAGGTCCATTGTGTTCCAAAAAATACAGGACCAGGCTTAAAACGAACTTCTTTTCCTCCATACCCTGAGCTTGAACCAGCCAGGAGAAAACACGTGCTTTGACCTGATCCCGGAACCGGTCATTTGAATCGCGCTCTTCGTGCCGGAGTTTGGTTTTTAGGCTATCCAGAATCTCGGTATACCTCTGGCCTCTAACTTTGAATTTCTCACCGGGGTTTTCAATGACCGAAGCCAGATGATGCTCTTTGTCAACAATAGTGGGTAGTTGATCCCGGATGCCTTTGAACAACTCCAAATAATAATCGTGAATTTCAAGGGCATCCTGATAGATGGGAAAGAATATCTTTTCCAAGCGTTCTCTTCTATTTTGTTTTTGCCCTTCTCTTGACTTTTGAATCCGGGTATCTATGTACTTGAATAAATTAAATAGGTCCATTTTAGAGCAGAGTTCGGGAGTGTTACCCGTTCATCTTCACTAAAATAACGGATTTAATGAAACCAATAAGAGATAAGATAATTTGGTTGATTTTAAGGATTCGTAAAAGTGGGGCTTTGCCAACCCATAAATTCGTTGGTTAAATACTCGTAGGGCTTTAAGTGTTTTTGAGCGTACTCTTCCAGTTCTTTCAGTAAGTTCATATACATCTCTATCTGGGCTTGAAAAATCGCGAGGGTGTTGCCTTTGGCATGAGATACCAAAAAGTCGAATTGTGTGATCAACAAACTGTGTTGAATCCGTGTCAGCAGTTTGACCAGTTCTGCATCAAGGTACTGGAAACGCTGGAAGATGTTGACTAGGTGTTTTTGGGTGGATTGAATTTCATAAGCGTACCACTCTACCCAGGTTGCGCTTTCGTCATTTCTGCTCAAAGGCGATTCTTTGGCCAGGGGATCTATTTGTGACAATAGTTCATACAGCTCTTTTGTATCCAGGTATCTGAAAGTCGCCTTTTTATCCACTTTTTGCATCAATGGCTGGATCAGTAAATGGCCGCTGGTAATGATGCCAAAAACTTCATGCCCTACATATTCATTCACGTGTTCTTTGTCTTTAACGGATTTCAAATGCACCACTATGAAGTAGAAAATAAAGCCGGATATGTAGGATACAGCTATTTTGCTGACAAACTGCCCTAGTTCATACGCTCCCGGAAAGAAGCCCGGAATGTGGACCAGGTAGAGAACAATGGATAGGTAAACGACAATACTTATTAGCAATAGTATACTCAGGTCTTTGCGGACGCTCTTTAGTGCTTTAAGAAGGTTTTTCATTGACTTAGTTCGGGGTATGAGATTTGAAACAACCGGTCACCATCGTAGTTTCATGTCGGATGAAGTTGGCGATAATTCTGTTATAAGTTGACAGCTCTTTGGCTTATTTGCGAATGAAACCTCAACTGCCTATATTTTGATTTATCTCTTGATAAAAACTGCAAATATACATAAGGTATTGAGGTAGTTGAGGAAAAGCGGGGCTCGAAAGCCCCGCTTTTTTCTTTACCAGGTGACAAACTCAGAAGTAGTACTTAGTGCTGTATACCTCTGTACAAACGGCCCTCTATACTCGCTTCCAGCCTTGTCCTTAAGATAATCTGGATGATACTCTGACCAATCCCTCTCCATTACAATTCGGGCAAGGTAAGGCTCCGGCAACTCCGGTTCCCTCGCAATAGTAGCATTTGGTTTCACTGGTGATCAACTGGTCTTCTGGCGTAGAGGCGGGCTTTCCTTCAGTGGTGAAAAATTGCCTTCTGTCTATTGACTTCTTGATAGCCTCGACTTCCATCAACACAGGATACCTTTCTACCATCTCTTCAATGCTTTTGAAACGTTCTTTTCCGTGCTCAGACTCCACCCACCAGTTTCTTCCCTGTTTGAGGTAATATGCCGTAAGCCCACCTATCACGTGTTTTTTGATTGTGCTCATAATCGAATGCTTAATTAAGCAAACCGGATATAAAGGCGACCCAACTTTCAAATCGGGAGGGCTCATAAACCCTGGCAATGAACCCTTAGACAAGATATGTAGTGCCAGACAAACGATAATGTAGTTGAGCAAGAAAATCTTCAGTTCTTGGCTAGAGCTGATGGCTCTTGGAGAAGATTTTTTATTGGATTAATTCCGGGTATAAGACCTGGAACAACCGATCACAGTCGTAGTTCTGAGGGGGCTGAGTTTGGTAATAGTGATCGAGCTTCTTTTGGAACGTGCCATTTCTGTCCAGTCGTATAAGCTTGCTCCATATTCCATAATGGCGGAAAGCGATCTCGATATAATCCCAGTATTCCTTGTAGGAATGAATGGCGTTGTTGGCAAAGGAAATCCACTGGTCAGGCTTAAAACCAAAGCCCACCACTTCATTTCTCCTCGCGCTTTCAATTGTGCATATCAAATTCCCGTGCTCGAAGAGTTTATCAACAAGGTGAGGCGTGTGGAGTCTTGTGGCCAAATGGCATAGTATTATCCTTGATGCCTTGTGCTTTTCTTTAAGGGGTAAACTATGAATGAGCGCTTCATCACTTTCAAGAAACTGGTATCCTCTTTTCAGAATCTGCTTTGTTAGATGGAGCTTGGTAGTAATAGAGGTATTGGTAAAAAGCGTTTTTAAGAGGCTATGGCCATCGGCTGATTTAACATTGACATCCAGGCTGATCCTGTAACAACCGAGCATGAAAAGCAAAAAGTGCTGGTGTCCTTGTTTAGCGATGGAAAACCAATGGTGTATCCTGGGCTCTCCATTTTTGGGCTGAAAGCCCCTCGAATGGTTTAACATGTACATTTCCTCCGAATCCATCTGGTTGATAGATTCCTGAATATCATCGAATACCACTGCTTCCCGTGTCCACTTTTCACCTAGCCGGTATAAAAGATTTTCTACTTTTTCCTCGGCCTCATAAAGACGCTGGGCCTCCTCTTCTTGTCTTCTTTCCTCCGCTATCCGTTTTGTATTGCGTTCCTGCTCTGCTTCCCTGATTTTGAGATTTTGCTCAAAGTTGTAGTAATAGATCTGATAGTAGCGTTCTGAAAATTTTATCTGATCCAAACGCACGGATTTGGACAGCCATTTGGTCAAAAGGCGATTGTCATCGGTTAGGAATAAGTACTTATAGCTACATTCCAAATGGAGGCGATCATAGCTTTCATCCAGCTTAAAAAAGTTTTGAAATTCAGTAAGGTACTTGATGTCCCTTTCGGTCTGACTCTGTCCTCTCACATCGAAGTCATCAAGTATCCAGATCAGATACATTTTTTGAGCCCTGTAGAACTCATAACGATCCAGGATATAGCGAAGTGACAAGGCCGAAAGCTGAATCTCAAAAACCAACTCCTTATCGTTGTACTTGCACCAGACATCCGGTTTTCGTCTGCCTTGGTCGCGAATGATGAATCTGTCATCTACGTGGATGTCAGAAACTCCCTCTACCCCGGAGAGCAGTTGCCCGATTTTATGCTTCAACTCCTTGTGGCGGTCACTTTCTTTGGCTTTGTAAATGCGGCTGATCAGCTCTGTTTCGTGTGGAGATAGTTTGCTGTCCTTAAGCAGGCAGGCTTCGGCTCCTTTTCGGTGTTTGAAGTGAAGCCGGTCGTATTTGCTACCGGAAATATTGAGCGGTTGTTCACACTCGCAACAATACAGGTCCACATCATTCTTGTGAAACTGTCGCCTGACTTCAAATCCTGGCTTCGATTCTTTAAAGATCTCCTTTGCCTCTAAAACCTGGCCGGAAATTTTATCAAAGGCTACTTTTATACTTCGCTCAAACGTCATTCGCTTTGGACTGTCCTTTCTATGTTGTCAGAGGTCATGCATATTTTAGTTAGACTGTAGCTATTCCTCTCCATCATCAATTTTCCTCTTTAGTTTATCCGGGTTGTCTTTGGACCAGGCCCATCCATGCAAATGTTTAAGAAGTATCACCGTGATCTCTCGCATCGCTAAAGTAGCCTCCAGAACTAGCTCATCTTTTACGAATTCCGTATCCTCATCCCCAATGACAAATGAATATTCCTGTCCATCTGCTTTAGGTTGCATCGCATTAAAAATGTGTTTGTTGCTCAAGTGGATATAGCCGGAAGTTTCTTCGTACACCGATTTGATCCATTCGTATTCTTCGGATAGTTTTTCCACCAGGTAGCGGTCGGTCATCCGCTTGTTGTCCATATCTCTTAGGTTCCTGATGTGAGCCCCGCCCAAAATATCCGCAGCAAACTGGTGAGGGTCTCTAACGATGAAGCTGGCGTAGAACCGAAGTAGGTTGTCCAACTGCAGACGAACCAGGGGAGCCGCACAAATGAAGTTCTTCTCCCGTATGGAAGTACAAAAACCCCTTATTAACGACAAGGATCGCTTGAAAACAGCACAAGCTAACAGGTCAAGGGTATAGAGGCTGCTGTCATAAGCCTCCATCATGTTTTTGGCAATTTCAAGGTGGGTGCTTTTAGAATCCTCCAATTCTTTCAGGACCAGTTCTATCGACACTTTTTGGTTCATTTGTTTATTGATATTCGTTACAGGTCAGGCAAATTTTTGGAAGAGGTTCATCATTGTCTTCATGTGCATCTGCGTCCTCATCGTCTATAAAGATCACGTTTCCGGGGCATTCCGCTTGATTGCAGTCGGTCCTTTCCACTTCAAACTCACCTTGGCAAACTGCACATTTGATATGGGTTGACTCGGGAGTATTGGGATGGAGGAAACTGTATTTGAAATTGGGATAAAGTTCCGGCTCTCCATCCTTGGGCACCAATACACCACCGGAGCCGGTGCAATCCGGGCAATGGTATCTCCTGGATTTGAAGTCCTGATCGAAGTGTTTGTTCAACTCTCCCTTTCCTAAAAATAATTCGAGGTAAGCCAGGTGTTGATACTGTTCATATTCGCTGAAAACAAAAGTGAGTTCTCCTTCTTCCTGGGCCGGATGATTGTAAAATTTGTCTTGTAGGGCTGTCCAGAAACTCCCTTTACCATAGAGTGTTGTGAATGTCTTAAGAATGAGCCTCAATACCACTTCTGGTGTAAGATCTGTAGCCCCCAGGCCGTGTACAATTTTATTTCTCAAAAGGCGTACATCTTCAAAGTGCTGAACGAAATCCGGGTGAATTGCCGCTGTATCCTGGGCAGTTGCGAAATAGGTGCGAAGCAGGTCATTCCCCGAAATAGTGTACAGGTCAGCAAATTCCACATCGCTACTTTCTGGAAGCGTTTTCCATTCACCGGGTTTTTGTTCCAGAAGGAGTAACGGGCTCTTTACCGCAACACCCGATTTTAACGCAGACTCTACTCCCTGGTGGACCAGGACCACAGCAGTATGCAAAACAGTGCGGTTATAAACCCAAAGCTCATCCCTGTCAACAGAAGGGCTTAGCTCCAGGCTATCCACCTGAACTATGCTTTTATAGGCCTGGATAAGGCACTCCCAGGCGACAATCTGGTAGTCTTCCGGTGTAGGTAGGTTTTGAATCATAGACGATCTTTTAGTTTAAGGTCAGTGAAATCAAAGTCAGGATTAATATGAGTATTGATAAGCACAAGACAATCTCCTGGAAGGAGATTGTCTTGTCATTTTCGGGCTTGCCGAACAGTAGGGAGAGAAAATCGCTTAACAGATCTTTCATGTTACGTTGTCTTTCTGATGTGGCTAGTACTCATCGGTTAGGATTCTGGTAGAATAACTTTGGGCCTTGAAGTAAGATGCCATCTATAAGTTAGCTTTATGTTCATATAGCTTCAAAAACAAAAATTCCCTTGCGGCTTCGGTTTTGACCTGTGATACATCCGTTATTTCCTTGGAGACGATGGTGAACAGGTCATTTGAAAATTCATCTACCCGGCTGTCAGGTTTCTCCCAAATGAATGGCCTGAAGGCTTCGTTCTGAATATCAAGTAGGGAGACTGCTAGTTGTATGTCAAGTATTGATTCCATATAAGCCCCAAACAAGACCCTTACGTCATCTCTTGAATGGGATTGACTGTCGGAGTCTTTTTCAACCCCCAAATACCGGATACCCAAAGTATAGAAGAGGCCAAACAACCTGGTTATAGGTGAAGGGTAGGCAGATGAGGATTCTGGATTAGTCTGTAGTCGTTTATTCTCCAATAATATGATAACCAGACTTACAGACAGGAGCAGTGCCCTTAGGTAGTCCTTGGGAGTGGACAGTTCAATGATAGATCCCGCTTGATTGTTCTTATAGTTCCCGTTTTGAAGATGGGCCCTATAGGCTGCAACAACTGGAGCTTTAGGGTTCATATAGATTAGGTCGTAGAGCAAAGATAAAGCCTGTGAGTCCGCCTCCATTTCGAGTATTTTTGGCCTTCGGCCAGTTGTAGTACTCCATTGGATTTCATCATGGTCACTTTCGTTCAGAGACATCTTCCCTGCTCTGCCTTTATGCTTTTTCGCCTGTTCCAGGTGGCCCAGAAGACCGTGTGATTGCTCATGCAGTATTACCCAATGGATGCCCATATCGCTGAGCATCTCAAACTGACAAAGACGCCAGGGCGCAAAAGGAATGCCACTGGTCAGAACCTGGGCAAAACCCTTAGTCTCATTCAAGACCTTCTGATAATTCAAAAACCTCTGCGGGTGAGAACGGCCAATTTTAAAAGATGGATTCATCAGAGTGAGTTCACCGTCACCTGTCCTGTGAGTGAAGAAAGTTTTGGTGCTCAAGACAAAACCCAAGGCATCCTCAACCGAAAGTATCAATCCTAAATTGATATGTATGGTCGGTGGAGTCTTGAATAGGCGACTAAGCAAATTGTTGCTGGTGCTTATGGAGGCATTGACAGTAAGGCTCTGGCTTATCATCACACGGTTTGTGACTCTGTATTCGTTTTTGATGTTCGTGGCAAGAGTAACTTTCCAACCTTCAATCTTATCCCGGTATTCCGACACTACGAAATTCAAAAAAGCTTCTTCTGCCGGAGCATCTTCTTCCCAATCCGTTATTTCATAAACCTTAATACCCTTGAACCCGAACTTTTCAAATTCGCTGATCTTTTCACGGGCAAATTCCAAAGCCCCGATCCGCTCTAAAATGCTTCTTCTGAATCCTGAGTATGGGTCACTACTCATTTTGTCAGCCTGAATCATTCAACCACCTCTCCTTTGTACAGGAAAGTGCTTACAGGAACCCAAATCAGAAAGGTCCAAAAAGCAAGAAACCGGTGAGCGTCATCCAGCTTTAGCATAAGAATATAATCTCCATTGAGATAGACCCATATTACAAAGGAGATCAGGGAGATAAAGAGGTTCCCTGTTTGAGGGGTGCCTTTGTCGCTTCTGGTAAGGATCATACGTACTACGACAATAAGCCCAATGCATACCAGGGGCCAAACGGACCACCAACTTTCAGGTGCAACGCTCTTCCCCACCGGGTAAATGGCCAGAGCTTCCATAGGGATCATCTTGATCAGTTTAGACCAATACCCGTCAATAGTGTCCTGTTGCACATTACTGTTGTGATCTTCATCCAGGGCAAGGTTGACATTTGATGAGCGGGTTTTGACCCTGAGAAAAGAGTTTGCCATATTGTCGTTTTTTAAGGGGTCCATCTTTCCCCATCTCATGTAATTTACTCTCGAAAGGTATTCCTTTCATAATGACTTTGCGTCCATCATATTGGAATCCCCTAAAATATGCCTATAAAATCGCCCACTATTTGAATCATAGTTATGTGCCAATCAAAGTATCATTCCCTGAGGAACCCCAGGAACACTCTCCTCATCATCATTCCCGGCACTTGCCTGCATGCTTAGGGCCCAGCCAATGGCGAAGGTTATAACATCGTTGTCTTTTACTCCTAGTTCCGCCAAGGTCTTTTCACTGTAATTGGGTGATATGTCGAACTGGTTGAGTTTAATCCCCCACGCAGGGCTTACAAATACCCGTCCTGAACTATAGTTGCTCAGGTCGAACTGAACTGCGCTCCTGATTTCAAAATGATCCAGCAACGCATTTCCTACATTATCCAGGTTCATAGTAGTAGACGCCTTAAAAGTGAAATCAATATTCCATTGTATAGACCTAAACCGGAGGTTGACTATTGGTGGTCCAGGGTTTAGGTCAAAAGACGAAAGTTTATTTTCTAAGTTGGTAAGAGGCAGGAGACGGATGACCTCATGGTTATTCTCCTTTGGGTCTCCATTTGGTATGGAATCTGCCGGTAGCTTTCGGACTACATCAACAGGAGGGGGATGTATGCTTTGAATGTAGATCCACCCCACGATTCCGATAACTCCTATAATGAAGGAGAGAATAAGGGTCAGCCTGAGAAGCCTGAATGCTTGTTCCTTAGTTAAAGAGGGAAATATCTTTTTGGCTATAACGCTGCGAAAAACAACTACCAACAAGGCGATGGAAAGGCCCCCAATGCCCGCTATTTGACCCAGTGTGGAGAAGAATTCAGTATTGATGTTCATAGTATAGTGTTTGGCAAACTCTAAAGAGCCGATGCCAGAAAGAGACTCTGATCATCAATTATTTGTGGCTCACACTTTAAAATAACGCATTTTAATCAAACCATGATACAGCGGTATAATTTGGTTGTTTTTCATTGTAATTAAGTAATAGACAAAATCTTTTATCAAAGGAAAATGAACCAAACAATATTGGGTTCATTTCACTCAGTCTTGTCTTCTTTCCATGAGTGCCTGTCAATAAGCATAGGTTTCCGCTTTTGTTGGGCATTTTCAAATGCGGAAATTTCACCAAGTATCCTGTTTGGTTCTTTTCTCCCAGACTTCAAACCAAGGTCAATATCCAGCTTGGATTGGGGTAGAGTTTTTAGTTCGAATCAGTTACAGATTGCGTTGTCTAAGATAGGAGATTGGCAAAGAAAGCCTATTTAATCTTAGAGAATTGGGTTATTTGCATAGACGGAATTTTATAATCAATTGAATAGACTCTTGATCTATTGGTGGGGGAAATCCGAGTTTTACGGAAAAAATCAGAAAATATCTTTTGAAGATTAATGAATATCGAGCAACTTGAATTTCATCCAATTGGAATTTGCGTTGCGTGTTGTTCTAATAACCATATTCTTGTTGGCCTCAACCCAATTGTTATGCCAGTTACCTGTGAGACCACTGGTGATCGACATACAATTGCCATCGCTGAAGGGCTCACCAGGCAGCCCGACAAAACCTTTGGTAACAAGCCCACAGAACTTCATTAATAGTTGGCTCAATACGCTCAACAGCCAACAACAAAGCGAAAGAATCAGGAGGGAGATCGACCAGGAAATTGAAAGGATGCAGGCGCATGATAAGCGTGTTCAGGCCATTTTGGATGATGCCTATACTAGCTTTTCAGGTTCTCCTCCCGCTATAGAATACACGCTAAAGGGAAAGGACGGTCCCGGACGGGAAGACTTTCTGAAGGCTTTTGGTGAACTCCAGCAAATGCTGGAGGGCCAAAGGCCCATGAGCATTAAAAGAGCTGTGTTTCTTTACGAGAATGCTTATGATCCAACAATAAGATGGGAAGACTACAATAAAGAGATTGATGATCTGGTCGAGCACGTTGGCTATAGCTTGAATAAGCTACCAGAAGCAAATGATCCATTGGCTAAAAACCTTGCCTTATTTCGTTTCTTCACCGATACGCTTGCTGTGGGCTATCCAGGATTCGAGAAACCAGTGGTTTCTTATCCCATGCTTTACGACTTTAATGACTTTTGGGGGCGTGAGGACATACGCAATGTTTTCGTTTCCAAATTGCTTAAAACCGGAACAGGTCAATGTCACTCTCTTCCCCTATTATACCTCATTTTGAGCGAGGAGATCGGAGCGAGAGCCCACTTGGCTTTTTCCCCTAACCACAGCTATATCAAATTCCAGGATGAATATAAAAGATGGTATAACGTGGAACTCACCAACGGCATGTTCACAAGTGATCAGTTCATTCTCTATTCTGGGTATGTTAACGCTATTGCTTTGCAGAACAAGATGTACACCGTACCTCTAACGAATAAGGAGGTGGTGGCCCAATCAGTTAACGATTTGGCTATAGCCTATATCGCAAGATTCGGTTATGATGATTTTGTTCAGGCTTGCACCAATCTTGCGCTTAAGCACTCGCGTAGAAGCATGACACCGCATCTTTTGTATCACAACCTTTATAAGGCCAAACTGGATCATGTCATCGCTCAATACAGGGCCTATGGCATGTCCGTAGAGGAGTTTAAAAAGGACAGCTTGGCACAGCAAATAATAGCTCAGATCAAAGGCGTTCAAAAACACTTGGAGAAACTGGGATTTGCTGACATGCCTGCCGAACAATATCAGGATTGGCTCAATTCGGTCAGAGAGGAAAGTCGAAAACAAGAACACAGAATAAGAATGAGACAGATCATGTCCAGATTAGGGAATCAATGAGAATCAGAGCCGGTAGGTATCATATTGTTAGTTATAAGTTACACGGTTCAGTCACAGGAAATGAGCCTCAGCAAAAGCTATGATCAAGCCCTCCTGAGATTAAAGAATATGTTGGAGAGTGACAGTGCCCTGAGTTTTAAGGATGCGGTGTTCATTACTGAAAATGCCTATTACGACAACGGGCTTTCTCGATCCCATTTTGATCAGTCCATTGCGGAGCTATCAGAGTTAGCACTGTTTTTGTCTCAAAACATGAACTTGCTTTATGACGGTCATGACAAAAAGGAGATGCAGCTACAAGCTGCGATTTTTAATACCATAACTGGGCAACACGGAATCACAATTGACAGTGCCATAGAACTTCGAGCCCAACCATTTGTCTATGATTTCGATGATTTTTTTGGAGAGCAAGACTGGTCAAAGATGTTCGTCACCAAACTCCTTAAAACCAATTCCGGGAATTGCCATTCCATGCCTTTCCTATATAAGATACTAACAGAGGAGCTAGGGGTCAAAGCCTATCTGGCAATGGCTCCTAATCATACCTACATCAAGTCCTATTCGGAAAAACTGGGTTGGTACAATACGGAGTTGACGAGTGCCACATTTCCGGTTGACGCCTGGATTATGGGGTCAGGTTATGTTCATACCGATGCAGTGATCAACCGCCTCTACATGGACACTCTGTCGCTCAAGCAATCCATTGCTGCGTGTGTGATTGACCTTGCAAAGGGCTATGAACACCGATTTGGAAAAACTGATACTGATTTCCCTTTGAGATGTGCCGAGCTATGCTTGCAATACTATCCTACTTATGTCAATGCCATGTTATTGAAGGCGGAGACGCTTAAGGCTCATTTTGAAAGCAAAATGAAGGAATTAGAGGCCAAGTACGCTTCTGAACTCCTGGAGATACCGGAATACCAGAAACAATTTGAGACTATGCAGACTCTTTATGTCCAAATCCATTCACTTGGATATCGACAGATGCCCAAACAAATGTACCTGAACTGGTTGGCAGAGCTGGAGACCCAAAAGGAGAAATATCTAAACGAGAATTTTAAGGAACTGACAAAATAGTGAACCCATGAATCGAATAATACTCTTTCTTCTGATCCTGGTCATCCCTACAGTTGGCTTGGCTCAACAGCCTTTCAAGAAATATGGTGTGGAAGTTCCGATTGCTACTATGAGTAAGGGGAAGTTCGAAGAATTCTTTGATCAGGACACCTTGGTTCAAATTGGTAGCGTGATCCTGCATCGTTTGACGGGTAAGATCCATGCTTTTGTAGAATACGACACCTTGTACTCCGAAGCTACACTGGACCCTGAGATCATAAGCCGTTTTCTAAGCCCCGATCCACACGCTGAGAATTACTATTCACTCTCTCCATATAACTATGTGGCTAATAATCCAATTCTCTTTATAGACCCTGATGGAAGGGATATACACCTTTCTTTTGCCAGTGCAGAAGCCAGGGAAGCTTATATGAAGGTTGTGAACATGGGCCTGGAAGGCCAGTATACAGCTCAACTTTCAGCCGTTGAAGGACAAGATGGTGTTTTCTCCCTGAGCTTTGAGGCAACTAAAAATGGTAGCTTCGACAACTTATCTGAGCAAGGACGAGCCTTCTTTACAGAGATGAGCAATGTCATTAACGACCATGATCATATAGCCAAAATGAAAGCCGTTTATGCAGACGAAACAGTATTGACAGGGCAATACATGACGGGTAAAATTGATATGGCCGATGTACAACAGTATAATGTTACCGGAGTCACTGTTGAGGAGACAGTCGGTGCCACCCAAATAGGTAAAGTTGTCCATGAAACCGTAGAACAACACCAAAAGGCCAAAATGGGGGTGCGTCATGGTTCTATGAAAGGGTTTAATTCTGCACATGACAGAGCCATACAAGCTGAAAATGCAGTCAATCAGAATACAAGGGGAAGGCAATATGGCTCTATCAAGGACTTCACCGTTCCCTATACAGATAAAAATGGTAAAGTAGTGCATGTTAGAACCCGAACTACTAGATTGTTTGGAGGCCGACTTAAAGTGATCCAGGTCACTCAACCCAAACCAAAGGCTAAAAAGAGAGGGGGCTAACCATGAAGAGAGTGTTCATGATCATATCAATTTTGGGGCTGATGTCCTTTGGAGCTCTTGTGATTAGTCAGGATAAGGACTGTAAGGCAGATGTGCCTTTCCAACTCCAGTTTGATAAGCATCTGAAAAGACTATCCAATTTTGCACTCGTTGATTTTGGTTCAGAGGAGGTTGACAGTGTATTGGTTTCTGTAGGTTTTCTAAATGCTGTCACCGAAATCCAATCCCAAATTTATCTTGGAGATGTGGTGGTTTACGGTAGAAAAGAGTTCAGACAAGACCGTAAGAAATGGTTGAAATGGTATAAAGAGAATCGTTGCGCGATCAATCTAGTTAAGGCTGACAGTCTACTCAAAGTCAATACAGACCTGAGACCTGATTACTCGAAAGGTAGAAAGGATTGATTTACTAGGTTGTCAAAGACATCATTGACCCAATAATTAACAAGAATCCAACACTCCAATTATTGCTGACCATGAATGAGTCATACCACTTTCTGGTTCACCAAAGAGCAAACTGACAAAATCACTGAGTAGTTGTTTCTTAAGGACGGAATTACTCGATTATAAGAAACCATGATATAGCGGTATAATTTGGTTAATTTTCATTGTAATCAAATAATAACCAAAATCTTATATCATGAGAAAATTAACCAAAACAGTCTTGGGAATCATTACACTTTGTTTCATGCTTTTTGCGTTTAGCGCTTGTCAGGAGGATGTTTACCCTGATCTTCAAAAGGAGGAGTTAAGTTCTGAGAAGATAACTGATAAGAAGGGTGAAACTGAGGACGGTGGGGAAGATGAAGGAATCGACCCTAAGTAGACTGATTTCTTTGGATTTTTGAAAAGATGCAATGGATATGTTGCATCTTTTTTACTTTATTACAATGTGGTCTTACGCATTTCTAATTGCAGTTGTACAATCGAACCATATTATTGCTTTTTACATGTCTTTTATTGCCGATGAGGCATGTATTCGCTCAAAACTCAACTCCAGAAGTCAGGGAATGGATCATCAAGGCTCGACAACACTTGAATGATGAACCGGATTCATGTCTCTATTATACTGATCTTATCGTAGCCAAGGCAAAGAGTAATCGAAACTATTGGGCACTATCAAAGAGCTTTACTTATTCGGGTAGGGTCAAGGAAAAAAGAGGCCAAATTGAAGCTGCGGTAATTGATTATTTCGAGGGACTTAGATGGATAGCTAGAGCAGACACTGCGGATGATTTCAATAGCGGTGTATTAACCCGGAACATTGCCGGGATTCAAATGGATTTTAAGAACTATGAAGAGGCCCAGGTCTATTACGACAGTGCCCTGTTCTTCTTTAACAGACATGTCAGGGAACATCCAGAGATCGCCAAAAAGGATAATGACTTTCGACATATTTTCAGCACACGGTACTTTAAAGTAGAGGGATTAAGACGATTGGGAGATATAGAATCTGCCCGTGATATTCTTATAGGCTTGCTTAAGGATAAGAGAACACCTAAAGGAACCCGTATCAATTCTTTATATCAACTGGGCTTTATTTTTAATGATATGAATGAGGTCGATTCTGCTCAGAGTTATTTTCAAAAGGGCATTGATCACGATGGAGCAACCCCATTTTACATCGCAAGAGGACTTCACAATCTAGGAATGGTTAGTTTCCAACAAAAGAAATATGGCGAAGCTATCAATCGCTACAAGAAGGCGGTTGCTGTAAAGGAGAAACTCAGCAATAAAAAATCGTTGTTTATTAGCTTGATGGATTTAGGTGAGAGTTTTCTACTAGCCGGTAAACTGGATTCCGCCTTGCATTATTTCAACCATTCGATAAGGGTACTTGATGAGGTCAGTCTACATGCTGATCCAGATTACTATATAATCTATCTTCTAATGTCCAAAGCATCTGGAAAGGATATGAGTTCAAGTTGGAAACTTCAGGACCAATTTATTTCATGCAATAATGAGTTTCTAGGCACGCAACAGGCAATCAAGGACGAAGCAAGAAAGAGAGCTTTTAATTTAAGCCTGGATCAATATCGTTCAGATATAAAGCACAAGAGAGAATTTAAACTGTTGGATCGGAAATACGCTATTTGGGTGATAGTAATTGTGATACTAGCAACGGTTGCAAGTGTCTTAGGGGCCAAATCACTGATTATGTACTGGAGAAAAAAAAGGTCTAAAGACCTGAATCAAGTACTTCGTCCCAGACACATTAGAAACAACTAGATTATTTGCCAAAACCTCTTCTTAAGAGTTCAATGATTTCGTTGCGCTGTTTAGCAATCTCATCCTTTTGTTCGGACAGTTCTGATTCCAAGTCCCTAAACCGTTGGATGAACTGCTCACCCTTTTGTTGACTCACTTCTCCCGTACCAATTGCCTTAGTAATCATAACTACGGTGTCTTCTTCCTGATCTTCGTGTTTAATAAACATGGGGTCTTCACCATTGATGAGCCAATTAGGGTTCACGTTCAATTCTCGTGTCAATATATGGATGTGCTCAAGAGTTGGTAACCTCTTGCCGTTTTGCATATCTGAAACAGACTGCTTCGATACTTCAAATAGCTCTGCCAAGGCTTGTTGATCTTTGATCAATCCTTGGTTCTTAAGAAAAGACAATAGGTGCGAAAACCTAGTGGCAATCTCTGATTTGAATTCGGGACTGATCATATTTCGGTTGAGTTGAGAGCCGAATATAAAAAGGGTGAAAGACGATGGAAAAAATGTTGCCGTCTACTGCATTTGATTTTGATTAATACGGGTAATTCTTGAAATATTTTGAAAATTAGTCCGAAAAATATTGACCGAGTAAATATTTCCATTTAAATTGTTGTCAGAATGTTAGGCTTGGAGCAATAAGCCAAAAAAATTGAGCTAATCCAAGGGTTATACAGTTATATCAAGACGTGATATAGTACCAATATAAGGGCCAATTTTGCCGGAAAAGCTCCGAAAAATTCAATTCTGCCTCTACTGCTCTGGTAGTGGTCGATCATTAATGAAATAAGTGTGTGGAATTAGGTCTTATAGGCTTTATGAGACTAAAGTTGGCTCCAAATTCCAATACCACTTAGTGGTAGAAGAAAACCCTGCACATTGCAGGGTTGGCTTAAGGAAGGAAATCCCAGGGCTCCCCAGGGCCCTGGGTTTGAGCTTTCGAAAATGAGATATGAATGGATATGGAAGTAGAAGTAAAAGTTACCAACCCGGCACTCTATAAAGAAATGGTGTCAGAAGTTAATCTGGATTTACAAATACTGGATTCAGAAACCTTCAATGGAGGCATTTGCATCATGAGGAAGGACAATCTAACTGTTCCATTTTACGGCTTGATTGAGGCAAAAGATTACGAATCTAAATATGGGTTTGTGCTTGCTCTTTGCGAACCTACTACCAAAGCGAAGATTTTATTGGAATGACGACTGCTATACGATGGGAGGTTCCAACTACCATTGCCGTTCCATCCGGAATGGTTCCTATAGTGTTTTGGTAAAAGCTCCCCGTTCTGGGGAGTTTTTATTTATAGGACAAGAATAGAATATATGACCTGATAAAAAGTAGAGGTAATTCGGAGTTTGGCCCTTTTCTGCGAAGATCACCTTTGAAGTGGCCTTTGTGAAGGGGTCACAAGCTGTGGTGTAAAGTATATGGAATGTTCCGCAGAGGAAAAGCCACCCGGTTGGGTGGCTTTTCATTTTAACACCAACTGATGCAATGAGATGATGTCTTGGGAGAAAATTTTCAAACCCATGAAAAAAAATTACCTGAAATGGGTGATGTTTACCTTCTTAATGTTACTAAACAATAGAGGGGCACTCCTCGACCAAAACAGGTATAGCCGAAAGCGGAACCGGATATACCTGTTTTTCTGATTTCTAGTGTGTGTACACCATGTTGGTTGAGACTTTTCAATTAAACAAGTGTATATGAAACGATTAATTCATTTAGGTTTATTGCTAACCCTTTTACTGATCCTTCCTTTTGGATGTCAGAAGGAATTGGATGAGTTACCAGACATTCCAAAGGAACGATCCATCTCGAAAAGAACACCGGAAGAAATCCCCAAAATCATAGATGCTTTACACACGAGTTTGGGCATGTCCAAAGAGAATGATCAAATATTCAGTGTTAACTACGGAAGCTTCATCAATGATTTTTCCGTTGATATGGATAGGATTATGGAAGTGGTTGATACGATAGGAAATCAGCATTATACTTTTGCCATCGAGGATAATGATAGTAACCCCTTTATTTTCTACAATCTGATCATTAGCACAGATCAATTTGGAACGGTCAAAAGGCCCTATCTACTTAGATATGAGATGTCTGATGAGTTTATTCCTGTTTATCTACAAACTCAATCCATTCAAGGTTTTGCAGGTACGATCAGAAGAACCTATCTGATACCACGTTCAAATGGTACTACAGCGAGTTCTGCTTCACCAAATTCTCTGATAAGTGTAAGTGCCGGGGAGGATACTTGTGATGATTCTGAGGGAAGCGGTGGGTCCAGTGATCCTGGCAGTGGTGGTGGTGATCCGGTTGATTCTGGCCCAACACCCATTGATGACCCTGATCCTTGGGGGAATTTTGGAGGTACACCTTGTGATATTTATTGGCAAGATTTTGCTTCTGAATCTTGTGGTGAGAATTGCGTAACTGCCAGACAAAGCATTCTGATCATTGAT
Source organism: uncultured Roseivirgaceae bacterium (assembly GCA_964653795.1). Lineage (GTDB taxonomy): Bacteria > Bacteroidota > Bacteroidia > Cytophagales > Cyclobacteriaceae > JAWPMT01. The sequence goes on from CAZZHO010000003.1 coordinate 47,166, forward strand.
TGTGGAGAAAGTGATGGCGGGTTTTCCAGAGCTGGTGAAGATGATTGTAATGATGGTGCGGAAATTATAGTACTGCCTGAAGGTGAGATTATTCTCGACCCAAGTTTCAAGGACACTCCAAAAGCAATGTGTATTTATACGAAACTTTCGCAGACGGGAATTATGTCTACCTATTTAAATAGGTTTGATGCGGATTTCACACTAAAAGATTTGCAATGGCATGTTGTTACTTCTCTTCCTAATTATGTCAATGGGAAAACCTATGCCAACCTAGACGGGTTCTATAAGATAGAGATCAATGGAAATACCTTATCTGATCGCACCAACCTTGAAGCTGCAAAAACGATGATGCACGAACTCATACATGCTGAATTGGCTAGAAAGGTTCATAGCGTGAATAGTACGGTAGATCCTGATGATTTCCCAGGTATATATGACTATTACAGAAGGTTCATTAAGAATTGGGAGCATCAACAAATGGCCGGACATTTTACCGGGATTATTGGTGAAGCTCTATGGGAATTTGATAATAAACAAAAGAACCTGCAATATTATAAAGACCTGGCATGGGGTGGCTTGAGAAGAGTCTTAGATCATAACAATCCAGGTACAAATTCGAACCCAAACTTCGTTGAAACTGCTGCTTGGCAATCGCTTTCTGCCGAGGAACAAGCTAGGATCAACAATAACATTACTGCGGAAAAAACTAATGGGTCAAAGACATGTATAGATTAATCGCACTATTTTGTTTGCTAAGCTACATTGTTTTAAATGTTAATGATCAGGATGAACAGACGATCCTCTTCTCAAAAAAAGGAGATGCTGGCTTAATGAAAATCTCGAAGGAGGTTATTGGGAAAAAGACCTTTTTCATATTCGACTATGAAGACAGAACAGAAAAGTTCTACACTGACAAAAAGCCTATAAAAATCCCATCAAGTAGTGTTAAAGGATTGTTGACTAAAACCCCCAGAGAGCTCCGTGTTCTCGAAAAAAAGGAAATAGATAATAACCTTGAAAAGAGTAAAACGGAAGGCAAAGTAAAAGTCCTTTTATCCATCAACGACCTCTTTCCTGAAATCTATTTGCTTGAAAAACTAAACGACTCCGAATACTTGAAATATAGAGTGTATTGGGATCATTAGGAATAAGTATAGGAGCCTGGGATACTCAGGCTCCATTTTTTCCTAGATTCAGACCTGACGGTAAGCCTCCAATATTTCTTCTTCTGAGGCTTTCATCCCCTTCATTTTACTAACAAGGGCTAACAATTCATCCGACTTTTTTATCGCAAAGGTTTTGTCTATTCCACCTTGTAAGGCATTGAGGGCAGGAACATCCAGTTTACACAAGACATTACTCACGCATGTGGATTTCATTCCCTTGCGGTTGTTAAGGGTGTTTTCATTGATATACTTTACTACTTGACCAGCAGTTATTTGATCACTCATAATTGTGACATTTTTGATTAATTAAGCTTGTGAATGAGTAAGTTTTCGGATTTGGTTGAACAGTCTTTCCAGCAAACTGATGTCATCAGTTATTATTTCAACCTTTCCAACCATTTGTTGTTTGAGTTCCAGGCTCTTGCCAAAGGTACTTGTCCAATCTTCCGGAATATCAATTTTGACACGGTACACTCTTTGGCCTCCTTCGGAAGGTATCGGTGTTTTTGACGCGGACAACACTTTACCAATGAGCTGACCGGATTCCTGGTAAATGTATTCATCCAGGTATACATGGACTAGCTGACCTGATTTTATTTTAGAAGCACCATGAGCAGGTATCGTTGCAATGGCAAACACTTTTGGCTGACCCATTGGGGCAATGGTCATAAGTGGTATTCCTGCAGGAATGATAGCGCCACCTGAAAGATCGTACTGGAAATCAATTTTCCCATTGGTTTCTGCCTTTAAAAGATAGCGTTGTTCCCATCTGTTTATTTGACTCCATAGTTCATCTTTAGCACCGGCCAATTGCTGAAGCATCGCACTCTGTTTGTCATTTCTTTCCTGTTCAAGTTCAACTATGGTTTGGTTAAGGTCTTCTACTTGTACTTTCATCTGAGCCAACTGGGACCTGGCACCATGAAAGGCATGTCGCTTTTGCAAGTATTGCGATTGTCTTTGTTTGTACGTGAGGCTTGCTATCACCTTCTCTTGGAACAAAATTGAATCTGCCATTAACTTGTCGTGGGCCAATTTCAGTTGCTCCTGAAGGGCCATTCTTTGCTCCCAGATTCGTTCATAGTAAAGATCGAGCATCTTCTTTTTGTTGTGCAGAGAAGTCAATTTCAGCTCGTAATATGGTTGATATAGGAAGTTTGTATAATCCGAATAGAGCTGCACAAAGTGGTTATAAGAGGGCTGAATTTCCCCTAAAATCAACTCCGGCCAATTGAATTTGACGAACATGCTGTCCTTGGGTTCAAGAAGCTCCAGCTTATCTAATTCCGACAATAGCCGACTGACATCAGATGTGGATGCCGGGTTTTCAAGTACACCTAGCCACTCACCTTCTTTAACCTTTTTTTGATTGGACACCCATAGGTCAGAGAGTCTTCCAGAATTCTTGGCTGTGATCCATTGAGTTGGTCTATCACTTGTCAATACGAGTTCTCCTTCAAGGGTATCAGGATAATCAATGAAGGCGCTTCCGGTAAAGGCCAAAATCAGGATCAGGAAAATCAGACTGATGCCCCACCTCAAGGTCCAGGAGGGCATTCGTGACATGAATTCACGAACCTCCATTGATCGTTGATCATTGTTAGTGTCTATGCCGCTATTAAGTCTGTTTTGGCTATCCATAAACTTGCTCCAACTCCAATTGATTTTTTACCAGTTCGTAATAATATCCTGCCTTTCTTACCAGTTGGCTATGAGTGCCCATTTCCACGATAACTCCTTTGTCCAGAACGACAATCTTATCCGCATTTTTGACTGTGCTTAATCGGTGTGCAACTATAACTGCAGTTTTCCCTTTGATGAACTGTTCAAGGCGTTGCATGATCGTTTTTTCATTGTTAGCATCAAGGGAGGAGGTCGCTTCATCAAAGAAGAGGAATTGAGGGTTTTTATATACAGCTCTTGCAATGAGTATTCTTTGTTTTTGGCCTCCACTGAGCCCTTGGCCTTCCATGCCAATTCTGGTATTAAATTTATTGGGTAGTGATTCCACAAAGTCTCGGATGTTGGCTGTTTCAGCAGCTTTTAAGAGTCTTGCCTTATCTATCCTTTCTTGGCCAACCGCAATGTTATTTGCAATGGTATCATTGAAAATATAGCCATCCTGTAGAACAACGCCACAACTCTCCCTCCAGCTCTCCTGAGCTATGTCCGAAAGTGAATCCGGGCCAATGACTATAGTTCCTTCAGAAGGCTCATAGAATTTCAACAGGAGTTTCACCAATGTTGTCTTACCGCTACCACTGGCTCCAACAATGGCTGTAGTTTCTCCCGCTTCGATGACCAATTCTATATTATTGAGGACGACTGATTGACTTCCCGGATAACGGAGGCTGACATTTGACAGCTTCACATCCTCAAAGAGAGGAATATCACCAAGCTTTTGCTCTCCGGGTACTTCTTCATCAGGTTTATTGTGAATTTCGGATAGGCGCTCTAAGGCGATGCGGGCATCTTGATAGGAATAGATAAAACCAACAAGGCGGTTAATGGGGCCATTCAGTTGGCCCGTTATGTAGGAAATTGCAAGTAGCATACCCAACGTGATCTCCCCATTGACTACCAAAAGCGCAGCGAATATGGTGATTAGGATGTTCTTTAATTCGTTGATAAGTCCCGCCCCAGTAGTCTGGTATTGTTCCAGAGCCAGGTTTTTCACTGATAGCCTGAAAAGCTCGATTTGCAGCTCCTCCCATTTCCACCGGTGATGTCGCTCAGCATTATGTAACTTGATCTCTTGCATAGCGCCAATGAGCTCTATGACCTTGCTCTGTTCCTCCCCATGCTTTTCAAACTGCTTGTAATCAAGTTTTCTGCGCTTTCTTAAGAAAAGCGCTACCCAGGCTACATAGGCTAGACTTCCAGCTAGAAATATCCCAAAGATCCTTATGTCATAAATGGCCAAAACCCCGCCTAATACGATCAAACTGAACGATGAAAAAAGTACGCTGAGACTGCTGTTGGTTAATAGGTTTTCAATGCGACTATGATCGCTTATTCTTTGAAGAATATCTCCAGTCAACTTTACATCGAAATAGGAAATTGGGAGCCTCATCAACTTGATAAAGAAATCAGAGATAAGGGAAATATTCAGTCTGGTACTAATATGTAGCAAGATCCAGGCCCGAATCAACTCTATAGCTGTTTTGCCAAGAAACAGAAATAGTTGTGCCCCAAGAATCAAGTAAATAAAGGACACATCACGGTTGCGAATCCCTACATCAATAATGCTTTGGGTTAAGAATGGAAAAAGTAGTTCCAACAATCCGGTAGCAACCAATCCGATTATAAGTTGAGTGATAAACCTCCTATACCTTCGGATATAAGGGACAAGAAAGCGGAACCCAATGGTGGAAGATTTTTCCTTCTGTTTCTCATTACTTAGATCAGGAGTGGGTTCTAGCACCAGTATCACCCCTTCGGGGCTTTGTCTTTTGGCCCCTTTTCCAATCCAGTGATTGAGGAATTCTTGATGAAGATAGGACAGTTTCCCGATGGCCGGGTCAGCCACATATATTCTTTTCTTGGTGATGCGATATACTACTACATAATGGTCCTGATCCCAATGAGCAATACAAGGTAATGGAACTTCTTTTATGAGCTGATCTAAACTGGCCTGGGCACCCATAGTTCTGAAACCTATCCTTTCTGCTGCTCTAGCGAGGTTCCACAACAAACTGCCTTGACGGGTGGTTTCAGAAAGCTCCCGAAGGGTTTCAATAGAAATAGCCCGTCCATAGAACCGGGCTATCATCTTCAGGCACGTTGCCCCACAGTCTTTCTGATCTGCTTGTTTATGAAAGGGGAATTTAGGCAATGATCATGGCAATAGAATTAGTATTTCACGAATGCACCATTGTAGATTTAATTCTTGAACAAGGCTGATTTTTTGAGTCTTCCTTTAACCTGCTCATTCCTATCATTTCGGACAACAATGTCCACTGTGTTGACCTGCCTTAAAATGGCTGAAATTTTGGCTTGACGTTCACAACCGGATAACATCTTGAAATCAGATGCACTAAGATTCAGGTCGTTCAACTTCTCTACTTTGTCTCCTATGTTCAAACCCATTTGCGAGGCTGGTGAATCGTTCCAGATGAAAACTACAGACATTGTTTCAGGGCTAAGAACAAACCCGAATGTATCGAGAATGGAGTGCTCCTTTGATTCCTCTATCTTCTTGACATATAGCTTTTCTTTTGGGTAGTCGATGATCATTTCATAGGAGTTAAGTATGCCTGCCCCTATAGAGAGCATTGCAAAATGTTCTTCGTTTTCCACGTCTACAATAACTCCCTGAATACTAGCTTTGTCACCTTCCTTTTTGTGCTCCTTTGGATTACCAAAATCAAACTCTGGAACCTTTACGATTTTGCTTTCGCTAACAGAGTGATTGTTAAATGCAGTTTGAATGAGCTGCCCTTTTCCCGTTTTTTCCTGCTTACCCCACAAGTACTGTAATTGTGACTCTGGAATGGTAATATTGCCGTTAAAGCCTAAGTCGATCATAGAGGTTGACCGAGTTCCTTTGAACCCTGCCACCAGGGTGGGTACTCCACCGAAAAACAGTTTCATTTTGTATTTAGAGAAACCTGAGAGGTGCTCTTTATCTACCTTGCTTTGAACTCCGACTTCACCGCGCCTAAAGCTCCAGACATGTTCTCTGAGCACATTGCTTCCAAGTATTCCATCTATCTCACAAACCTGACCTCCACCGGAAAGATCTCCCTCCAGTACATCTGCTTTGATGCCATTGAAATGCAGACCTTCTATGTCCAGGTCCAGTTGCACTACTCCAAACTCTTGATAAGAATATCCATCAGTAGCGCTGTCTTTTTCGATTATTTCAAGTTTTAGCTCATCAGCTATTTGTTTGCTGATTGACGTTGTAGTGCTCCCAGTGTCGATTATAAAACGAAGTAGACGATTCTGCCCGTTAATTCTGATTTTGGTCAGCACGTAAATGTTGTTCGAGACTTCAGCATTTAGGCTTCGATATTCAATGCCTGGTTCCTTGCTAAAGGCCCCATTAGAATGGACTTTGGAATTAATGCCCAGAAACAAAACAATGAGTAAGGAGAGAGTAGATTTCATATTTCTATTTGATTAAGTGCCCCGTGTAAAACGGGGCACGAGTTTAACAAACTAAATCACTTTTGTTTTTCTTTTCTTGACCTTTCCATCGACAAGAACAGTGACCCTCTTTAGATCGGGGTCGCCATCTCCATCAGTGTCGATGAATTCAACTTGTCGAACCCTATCTCCACCATGAACCTGGTTCATGACTTCTGGAGATAGTGGGATGATTGAAGTGTTTCCAAACATGTTTAATGAATTAAATTAGACTTCCTTGATTGTCACTTATGACAGAAACACTCCGCACGACTTAACATAATACGCGGAGCATCTGAAAAGGATATAACTATTTCTAGTATTTTCTGTCATATACCCACTTGGACTTCACCAAAGCACCGTCCTTGTAGATTTTCACGCTTTTCGCGTCTAAAAGTCCATCACCATCTGTATCGTGATAGTTGACCACACGAAGGCGGCCACCTCCACCATGTGTGGCTTTCATTTGCTCTTCGGAAAGAGGCTTTAATTGTAAACAACCCATATTCTTGGATTTAAGAGTTAATATTTCATCGAGTCACTCTGGCAAGGTTCTAAGGCATCAATTCAATATAAGTGGGATCAATTGTAAAGGATCACTACATGCGGAACCGCATTGGGGTAAAAAGCGCCTTTTAATAATTACTAAATCCAGAGTAAATAATGAAGCAAATTTATGTGAGTAGCCGGAATCTATTTTTCCGTTTAGGTTTCCAGCACATATTTTTTGGCCTTTTTGGAATAGATAATATTCAAGCCTCTATTCCTTAGTCTATTGATATAATTTCTTGCCGTTTTTTCGTTAGTACCGAATCGAGCTGAAATGGTGGCAGGGTTACAGTCACCTTCACCTTTTAACCAGGATTCAAGCTCGTCAAGTCGGGCTACATAGCTTTCTGAGTCCATGATAATTGAGGGGGTTTGTGATGTTAGTGTGAGGCAAGAATACTATAAAAATCTTTCAGGAAATTGAACTGTCTACGACCCGTCCGGTATTTGTCTTTTTCTATATTTGCCGTATCAAATATTTCACCCGCAATTTTGATTTTTAATGCCCCTAATTCATTGATTTAAAGGGGTTGTTTTTGACTTTTTTTCAACCGTGATTTTTCGGATTTTGTTGGATGTAAATAGCTGAAGATCGTCTTTGATTCTCCTTCTCCCAATCTCCATAGGTTGATGGGTACCAATTGTCCCGTGCCTTATGTCCGGAAATATGTCCATTTAGTTTCTTACTGGAAGTAAAAGCTTCTCCACACTCCGGACATTCAAAAGGTTGCAATTCGCAGCGCACCCCTGATTGGCTGGCCGCTATCAGAAGCTTCAGGTCATCGCTCAACTTTTCAGACCGAATCTTCATTGGGTTTTCGTAGTAGAACAGATGAGAAAAGCTGAATATTGTGGCGGAGAGCATCAGACAAAGAAGGGCGGCACTCCATACGCTCTCCGGCCAGAATTGGTAAACTATATTGTGTGCAAGAGTGCCGAAAAAGTAAATGACGGCAGTCTTGATCCATCCACGAACTGTGAAAATCAATATGGCCAGATCAACACCAATGGCATAGCTCCAAGTGAACCAGGGATCTCCGTAATGACTATTGATCTTGAACACGTAGACGGTATGTGCAACTTGTGGAATCAATAGTGTGAGTAAGGCGCAAATTCCAAAGACCTCGTTGGTTATCAGCTTCTTCATAGTAAAGTGGTTAGCGATAAAGACTTGTCAGCAATTCCAATTTCTCCCAGTTATAAGCATGATCGTACCAGGACGATTTAAGGGCATTCTCACTCAATGAAATGCGTAGTTCAGGGCTCTCTATTAAGCGATTGATCTGCGATAGCCATTCCTGCTCGTCTTCAGCAAGCAACCCCGTTTCTTCATCCTCGATCACCAGGTTAAAGGGAGGAAGATCCGAGGCAATGACAGGTATGCCGGAAGCTGACAATTCGAAGTATCGAACGGGTGATCTACCATGAGTATTGTAGCATTGATCGGTTAGGGGGAGCAAGGCAATATCCAGAGACAGAGAGTTCAACTTCTCGAAGTAATCAGTAAATCGAACTGACTTTACAAAAGTTACATCGAGGTTCTCTAATACGGCTACATCTCGAATTCTTCCATTCCAACCGAATATTATGATCTCAGTTTTACCTTCATGTTGTTCCTTTATTGATTTCAGTACCGAGACCACTTGGCTAAAGTCGAAGGAGGAATTCGAGCCTCCAACCAACCCGATCCTGACTGCCTCGTCTTTGTTTTTTTCTATGGGACGAGCATTTTCATAGGCCAAAGCAGATAGATAATTAGGAATGTGGCTTAAATAGGTTGTGGATTCAGGAAAATGCTTTTGTAACTGACGCTCATAATAATAGTACAATCCCTCTGTGGCCAGGGTGACAATGTCAGATTGAGCAAGGTTCTTAAGGAGGTATCGCTTCTGTTGTGAGTTCAAACTAGGGTAAGCAGGGTGTTCCTGTGGGATACAGTGGAAATTTTGATCGAGATCCATGACGATCTGCATTCTTTCATTGTGATCTCTTAATGCCGTAAAAAAGTATTGGGCATCGTCAAAAAGTGGCGGCAAAACAACGTAGTCCGCCCAACTGATCAATTCAGGAACAATTGGACTTTTGTCCGAATCGCCAAACTGATGGTTATAATCCCACTTATGAAGAGAACAGACAATGGCTACATGAGAATCTGTTTGGTTTAACTCATGTGCCGGCACGATGTGTCGATAATAGCCTGTTCCATTCAAATAGGTTCCAATAAACAGGACGTGGATTTTGCCGTCCCTCAAATCATATCCCGGATATTTTTGTTCAAAAGCTGGTTTTTGTAGTCTTTGGTAAAGACGAGTTACTTGTTTCATGTGTTTGAGAATTTGAGTAATTGTTATTTATCTTGACTGGTCTGTCGCCATGTCTGTCCTGTGACCCTCATAGTATTCCTCCAAGGGTTCCTTAGTGGAGTTGCTGTAGATTATGGCACCATTGGCCAATGACCCGTAGTCACCGACCTTTTTTCTTAGCCTGGCCAGGCCAATCTCCGGGTCGTGTTTTGAGTACTTACTTCTCCAATCCAGAGAATAAAGAGTCCTAACATTGCCGTCTTTAAACCACACCCGCAAGTAGTGATGCGAATGTAGCTTCAATTTCCAACCTCCTTTGGGTGCTTGTGTCATTTACTAAAGTGTTTTATGAGTTCCTTCAGGGGAATCTGTTTCAGGAATTGTTTACCGTTAAAGGTTTCCACCACAACTAATTTGGAGCAATTGACTATGACTATGTCGAGCTGATCCAAAGGCACCTGATTTTCCTTAGCCAGGTCATGAAGGTATTGGAGAACTTTCTTAGATATCTTTTCAGTAAAACCTGGAATTGAGCCCATACCAGCTGAAAAGAAATCGACCAGATTTGCTTCCTTCAGGCAGGTCAAAAACTTACTCTTATGGAAAAGCCGAACCTTTAATTTGCCATTATCACATCTTATACTGATGAGAAGCTCATGGTGTGGACGATCATATTTTCTGCCACTTTCGGAAAAGTAGCTATGGATATTTTGAATGACCTTTTTCTCTATGCCCAAGGCATCTACCCTGATTTCATTTAGGTAGGAGGTAATCCTCTGACTTAGGGTTGGCTTATTCGAATTTTCTAGTCTGGTGTTCATAATTATTAAGTGTAAAATTCATTGTAGACAGGTGGTTTTAGAATGGCCGCGTGGAATTGTTGAAGAAGGATTGGGTCACCTAATTTCCCGACCCTTGTTTCACACTCCCGGTATAACTGGAGAGGCGGTTTTCGTTTGCTTGGATCTTTCTTCTCGTTATTCACAAACCTTCGTATCTGGTTGCTGAGAATCAGTTGATTCCGAACCTCATTTTTGCGCTTAATGTGCTTTTGATACCATATTTTGGTACCCGCAAAACCATTGGGGTTCTTGATGTCGAAATACAAATACGGAAGTTGGACAAACCTTCGGGGGTCCTTGTTAAGGTATTTTCTGACCAAACCGATACGTTCCAGATAGATCTGATGGACATCGGGTAGGTATTTGTCAGGGACAGGTTTGTACCATTGGATCAGAAGGTTCTTAGCGATTTGCTCTTGCCTTTCTGTCAAAAAAGTATCTCGGTAAAGAACATTTTTGGCAAGAATCCAGAGCATTTGAACATAAAAGGAAAGGGAAGCGGTGCGTTCCGGGCGTGATTTGGGGGCGTTCATCTCCTTACTTTGCCCGGTCCGCAACCGCTCATTTTCCCCAGTTCCTTTTGAATTTTTTGGCCCATTTTCCCCAGTGTCTCCTGTTAAGTTCCCAGTTTCGTAGCTTGTCGGTTGAACACTCATGAGCGAAGGCGAACACCTTTCGTTATCGTTGCCAGTGGCGTGGCCCGTTGGTCGTGGATGATGAAGGGACAGAGACTTCTCCACACCTATTATTATATTATTGATGTTACCAGGGTTACAAGTTTCTGTATGAGGACAATTTGACCTTTGTCTTTTTTTAACTGCTTCTTTATCAATGTCTTTCTGAATTGCACATTGAAGGTCAAGCTTGGTCTTTATGGGGTCCAGTTTGGCCCTTGCTAACAGTATTAAAGGGTTTATCCACAACTCATAGCTGGAGTTGGTGCCATGCCAAGCTTTATGCTGAATAATCCCGGCCTCCAGGAGGCGTTGGATGTGCCGTTGTATAGTTCTTGAACTGGAATTTGTAATGTTGGCCAATTGGACATTGTTAGTTCTTAAGGGAGGGAGATTCTCGGGATCGACTTTTTGGAAGTTGTTGGCTTTGATCAAGACTCGTCCATAGAGTCGGATAATCTCTTTGGCCGTGCAATAAACGCTTTGCCTTATCTGAGATTTAAGCTCCTCCTGGGAGTCGTTGTATCCTTGGATAAATCGTTGCAAGGCATCAAAGGAGGTAGAGTAATGGATAACGATCATGGAGTAGTATTGGAGTTTATAAGATCTGTCTGAATGCTCGATGGATACCAAAGGGTCGAAGATCCAGGTTGGTGGCTTCTCTTGTCAATCGGGCAAAAGGAACCCAAATCTGACCTTGTGCCCACCTCCAGGCAGGGCCAGTCCATTCGGCAACATAGACCTTACTGTTTGGGAATACCGTGTAAAACGATCTTGGGTCTTCAACCAACCAGGTACCAAATACACCTTCTTTAATGATCCACTCATTATCACACATTTGGACAGCAGGTTGATCTTCAAAATTGAGCCAGGCACCATTCTTTTGCCGAATGGGCAAAGACCAGGTCTCTTTAGATTCATCTATGGTCTGGCCAGAACTCGTGAGAACCTTAAACCATAATTTGGGTCGAGTGATGTGAGATGTCATTTGACAATATGTTTTTGGAGGTACTTAAGGAGGCTTGCTCTGTCATATCGGAATATCCGTCCGTGCTGACTTATTATGATGCCGTTCATTGGACTTTCATCCCGAATCTGCTGCATTTTCTTCCGGCTCTTAACCCCAAGGATCTCCTTCGCTTCTTCACCTGAAACCCATTTCTTTTCACGTTTTGGAGAAGCATTCTTGGCAATCTCTTGTAGTTGGTCATCCATCTTCATTGCAATGCGATTGGCAGCCCTTTCAATGATGTGTTCAATGAAGGCTTCGGCCTCTTCGCCTTCCTTTAGAATGATTTTCATGACTTGTAACTTGTTGGATTCTAGCAAGTGGGATTCTCCTCAACAATTTGTCTTAACTCTGATTTGAGTGATTGTTCTTTGGCTTCCATTTCCTTGATAATGGACAGACCCGTTTCGTATATCTTAGTGGCGTTTGAGGGTCTGATTTTTTGAAGCTTGAAGAAGTTGTTAACTGTAGGATAGGTTAAGCCGGTGCGATCCATTATTTCCTTGATGTAGTTGTCGCAGTACTTGCACAATCCTTTTTTTAGCAGAGCTATGTCAGCGCTTAAAAACATGTGAAAGAGATTTATAGAGTTTACTAAAAGTTGACTATATATTTACCTACACATTTTTCTAAATTGTTTGTATAATATACTAGAGGTTTTGCTAAAAGTTTGTAGTTTTGGTACCTAACATTAGATTTTAGTAAGTAAATATTAACGCAATGTATAGAAAAATAAACACATCAAACAAAAAAATGATTGCATTTTTTAATCAATCTTAGCTATTAAATCCGTACATTTTAAACATCAGAAATACTAAACCACCATTATGTCAAGCGATAACATTCCAGTAATGAACCAGAGATTTGTGAAAATTGTAGACAGAATTCTCCAGGACAACGAGACTAATGACAATGGACCTAAAACAGACAGCGACATAAGTCGCCTCATCACTGATCAAAAGGATCGAGGAGTAATGAGTCGAATACGAAACGGTCATGCAGAGCCATCACGGAATCATATCGAAAGACTGGCTGAGCTCTTCAATATTGATTACAATGCATTCTTTCGAAATGTGGATGTGGTCTACTATGGTGCCGCTACAAGTGGGGAGTCCAGCGTGTCTATAGAGTTCGATGACCTGCCTTTAGAAGAAATTGATGAAGGGCAGAACCAGTTGTCTCCGGAAGATGGCTGGCTGGAGCACCGAATGCTGCATCTGGAGGAATTCTTCAGGAATGCCGAGCAGCATATAAGCCAAATACCCGAAGAATATAGCGAAGGTTGTAATACCTGGTTGAAGGTTATAGAATCAGAGATCCAGAAGACACAGGGGCGTATGACCAAAGAACTTCTTGATATTGAAAAGGTCAAGAGAAACCATGCTCAACAGCTACTGGATCTGTCTTCTAAATTGAATGAATCACAAAGTAAATCCTTGAGATACCTCGAAGGTTATATGTCCTTGAAGGAGAAGGAGAGGAAACGGGAACTGACTGGAGAGGGTGCAAATTAGGTGAGCTTTTTTTTGCCCTGAAGACGGCAATAATTTTGCCGTTTAATGTTGCTCAGCATGATTTTATGCGCTACGCACTGGGAGAGTGCGTAGCGCATAAAAAGTGCTTTTGTTAAAGGTTGTAGTCGCTGGTGATTATCCGAAGCCCCATCTTTTCTTCGAATTTTGACTTGAGGTTAGAGTTAATCCAATCTTCCACAGCATCATAGCTTTCAAATGCCGCCTCAGAGAATTTATCTAACAACCTCGTCCATGTCTTAAACTGTGAAGCGGTAAGTATTTCCTTTACCTTATCCGTATACGTGTTGATCTTTTTAAGGACTCTACTTCTAAATTCATCTATTTCAACACTCCATGCCTTTCCTCTATGGAAGTACTGAAACAGATCAATTTGCAGCTCACTAGTAATTGTGGTAATGGAGGATTTACGTTCGGTAATGGCATTATTAACTTCATTGATCCTTTCTCTATCAAGATCCCTTGCGTAGATTTTTGAAGTCTGGACAGAGTTATGAAGCAATCCTTCACTGATCAAATCTCTATTTTCAAATTTTCTATAACCATCTTGTGCCCAGGTATGTCGAATCATCTTCGATGTGGCCTTATCTAAACCGATACTTTCCAGCATTTTCGTGATAGCAGTATTGAAGTACCTAACCCTGTCCTTATACTTATCGTAGATTTCTTCCGTCTTGCCCTGTTTTTCATCATAGATGTCCTTTATGTATGGGAAGATAAGCTCATCTGGTCTCATGTCTTTATAGTTATAAAGTTCAAGTATCTCTAGGGCTTCTTCGTTTAGATCCAGTATTCTTACATCTGTTACCTCCTTTTTAGTTCGACCATATTCAACAGTCTTGTTGTAGATATGTTGTCTCGTTAAGAAGGCCATATCAATCAAGTCCATTCCGCGACAGTCCCAAATAAAGAGGAGCATGTTTCGATAATGCCATCGCTTTGAATCTTTCACAAGTTTCAGTTGCCTGATTAAATCCATGAGGTTTGCCACCTTGCTCATGTCGAATTTCTTTGATAGCTCATCAAAGTCCAGCTTCTTAAAATCAATTGATCTTTTAGGAGCCTTATTTTTTGGGAGTTTGTACTTACGGAACTTGTAATCATTCCATCCCATAAGCTCATCCTCATCATCGCAAATATCCTCCATGATGGTGAATAACTGACCCAATTTCTTTTCCCTGGTGCTCGCTTTTACGGTATCACTTCCTCTCCCAGGTTTTTTGCTAAACCAATTGTCAAAATTGTCTGCCCATTTTTTGTTGATCTCAATAAGGGGGATGTCCTCTATTCCAAGATGGGCGAAATAATCTTTGTAAGTCTTTAGGGTTTGGGAATACGTTTTTTTGGTGCCCCAATCCTCTGCTTCGTGCTTCTTCTGAATAACGGCCTCAAATGCTTCAGTCAAAGTGCTATTCTTTTTGAGCAAGGATTTCAAGTGAACATTGGAATTCAATTCGTCAGCGACCTTGACCAATGCTCTCTTCAGGTCATCTGGAGAATAGTTGACAATCTCCCCATCATTTTTGGTTAAAAACTGATCAATGCAGTCGAGTTTTAAATCCAGTGTTTTGTTAATCCTTCTTGCATTGGGGTTCTTAGAGGATACATAAATAACATTGCCATTCTCAATCGCCTTCTTGACTTCTTCATTATCTGAATTGCCATAAATCCAGTGTTCAGTCTCACAGAAGTACCCCGTTTTAATTGGCTTTTGTTTTCCCTTGTGATATAGTTCAATCCGTATGGGGTGGCCATTTTGTATGTGGGAATAACTACGCTTATCCAGGATTGGTGTTACTTTCGTTTTTGAGTTCGTGGGGGTCATAAAAAATTGAATTAGTCCAATTGTTAAACTTAGAAATCAAAACAAAGTTGCATAAAATTTGCGTAGATTTTGCATAAAAATGAGAGTTTTGCGTAAAATCCAAGAGGCATTCTTCTCAAAGACAAGTTGTTAAAAATCGCCCTAAATGATTGATTTAATGAGTATTTGAGGGGATTAGAGCCTTTTTCAGACTCTTAAGCGCATCTCCCTTTTAAGGAGAGGGTCCTGGGTTCGAGCCCCAGCCGGATCACAGTTCTTTAAAAGCCTCGCATTGCGAGGCTTTTTTCGTTTATATTTTCGGCCTGGGGCGAGAAGCTAGTCAGCCTTAAGCTGACAGTCCCGAATGGGCAAAGCCCTATTTCGGGAAGCCCCACTTGCCTGCCTTCGGCAGGGCCGGATCACAATCTTTTTTAGCCCCACTTTCGGGGCTTTTTTTATGCCCAATTCCCTGAGGTTTTTGATTGATGCCGTGAAGATAGGAACTGCTGGCCCAGTCCCTTCTACCTTTTACATTTTTTAACAACATTCCACCAAGGTCCTACTGCAATTTGTCCGGTTCATGAAGCCTAATTCTTATTGAGCAGTCGAAAGATAGAGTATGCTTCGTGCCATTTGGCCAAATCATTCCCGGCAGCTGTACTGTATTTGGCTGCAAAGCACTGTTTGTTCCTTCACATGAACATGTGGTTTTGGCTGCAAAGGCCATTTGAGCTGAATCGCTGCGATTCCACCTACCGTTTAACAGGCAACTCAAATTAACCTTATGAAAAGCTCTACTATTTTTCTAGCTGGCTTGTTATTGCTAGCACTTACCCATTTTTCTAATGCTCAAACCCCTTTTATTGGTGTCAAGGTTACTTCCGTTACCGATACACTGCGCGGATCAGTAGGAGAGGTGGAAAGGGATGTGGTCGGAAATCTCTTTGTAGCCGATTTTGCTGAACGGGTATGGAAGATCAGCCCTTCCGGTGAACTGAGTGTTTTTGCCAATACCATGTATGGTTCCTCTGGCAATACCCTCGATTCCAGGGGGCATTTGTACCAGTCGCAGTTTTACGGCAATTCCATTGTGCAGATCAATCGCTACAATGGTGAGATCACGGAAGTCGCCCATGACGGGTTGGCCGGCCCTGTAGGCATTACTTTTAAAGGCAAGGACCTCTATGTCTGTAACTGTAACAACAACACCATCGGCCGGGTGCGGGAAGGGGAAACCAAAGCAGAGGTATTTGCTCAAAGTAGCCTGCTCAACTGTCCGAATGGCATTATCTCGGGTAGGGATGGAAATATCTATGTGGTCAACTTTAACGACCCAAATGTGGTACGAATCGATACGGCAGGCAATGCCTCAGTCTTTGTGAAATTACCAGCCCAAACGGGTGGTCACATTGCGGAATACAGAGGCAATTATTACATCACCAGCTTCTCTAGCCATAAGATTTTTAAAGTGTCTTTTGATGGTAAGATCACGGCATTTGCCGGTACAGGTACCCCTGGCATTAAGAATGGTGAGGGAAGTCAGGCGCAGTTCAGTTTTCCCAATGGCATTGCTGTTGGCACGGGAGGACTGTATGTTAACGACTTGCTAGGCAGGGGAACTCCTAACCCGCGGACAGTGGTAAGGAAGGTGGCTTTTCCTGATTTCAGCGCCATGCTCACGCAATCATTACAAAGTGGTGGGTTGCCGGCTGTTGAGAAGGTTTATAGGGAATACAAAGCACACCCCCTGTTCAAAAACGATAATACAGAAGCCGAAATGAACTTCTATGCTTATGGCGCAATGAACCGGGGCCAGGTGGATGTGGCCATTGGCCTTTTTCAACTGAATACGGAATCTTATCCTCAATCCTTCAACGCCTGGGACAGCCTGGCTGAAGGCTATATGGTAAAGGGGGATAAAAAGAATGCCCGTAAGTATTACAAAAAGTCCCTGGAGCTGAATCCACAAAATACCAATGCCACGGACAAGTTGAAGGAGCTGGGGGAGTAGGTTTTTTGTCGTGTATCGTCACTCAGAGTAATAATTTTTTGGTACCCAAAACACATAAACCAAAATGACGTTCCAGAGTACCACT
>CAZZHO010000004.1:0-58392 GCA_964653795.1 uncultured Roseivirgaceae bacterium
TGACTTTTTTAGTATGTGTTTCACTACTCCTTACTTAGTACGTAGTGATTGTACCGCTGGTCAATGTGCAGCTCGCTATCACGGAATTGGACAGTACTATTGCCATCCATCCAGGTGCTATTGCCAACATAGATATCCAGCGTATCGGGTTCGGATTCACTCTCATTTAGGAGGGTAATACCATCAGCTACTTCTTCAATTGTTAGCGTTATCTGTTGCCCCCTGGCTTGCCCGGAATAGGTTCCTGCCAACGAGCTCTTATCGATATCCAGCTCCATTTTTACATACTGTTGCTTCTCGAGGATTCTCCAGGTTAGCTCTTCTACAAAATAGGGGGCTCCCTTAGGACCTGTGGTGTTTACAAGGCATATCAGGTACAGATCACTTTCGGGGAAGTAGGTAGTTTGGGATAAGAAGCCAGGTATTCCGCCTCCATGACCTATTTCTTGATTTCCAAAATTGGAATAATTGGTCAGTCCCATCGCATATCGAACTCCTGTTCCATCGCTCAAAGTGCCAGGAGTGATCATTTTTTGATAGGAATCAGTACCGAATATTTTGCCTCCGTGGAGTGCTTTCATCCAAATCAGAAGATCTTCAGTTGTGCTGCAAAGTGAGCCTGCTGCATAGGGCCATGTATGTTCGATAAACTGTTTTTGTCGTAATCCATCGCCACTGTACCCATAGCCATATACTTTGCCCGCCACAACTTCAGAAGTAGAACAATAGTAGGTGTTGCTCATGCCCAGCGGCGTGAAAAATGCTTCTTTTAGGTAGTCTTCATATGACATGCCAGATACTTTTTCAATGATCAGGCCCAAGAAAAAGAAGGCTGAATTGTTATAAATAAGTGCTTCACCGGGCTCGAACAAGAAGTTTTGCTGCTCCACAAGTCTGACCAGAGAGTCCCGCTCATAATCATGTACTGCCAGGTCGCCGAATCCAGAGATTTCCGTATAGCTATCAATTCCCGAAGTATGGTTGAGAAGGTGACCCACGGTAACGACTCTGCCTTTTGTATCGAATTCCATGTATTGCGTGAAATCATCCTCCAGAGATAATTTCCCATCTTCCACAAGGCGCAATATTGCGGCGGCGGTGAACTGTTTAGTAACCGACCCAATCTCGAAACTGGGATTTTCAGGCATTGGAGCTTGCAATTCAATGCTCGCAAATCCGTATGTTTTATTGAGTAGCTCCTTGCCGTTTTGGTAAACGATAACGGAGGCCCCAGCGATGAAGGCCTTATCTACACTGGTCTGGAAAAGTGAATCTGCGTAAGATACTAAAGGTGACTTAGGTGCTTCGGAGCCTCGATTGCAACTCAAGAATATCGTCGCAGCTAGTATGACTACTAAGGTTTTGGACATCATTTGGTTCATCTGTGGATGCCTAAAATAGAAAACCCGTCATTGATTTCTATGCCTTAAGTCTCAGTCTTTGGGGGCTTGCCGTCGGTACTCTTTCTATGACTCCTCTGGCTTCCAGGTCGAGCTTCACTGTTACAATGTACCAAAGGACCTTGCCATCGAATTTATCCTTTAGATCTGTTACTCCCAGATCTGAGAGTTGATCAAAAGTAATTTCCTCATATTCCTGGATGGTTTCCAGAATATAGGACTTGATTTGATCGTACCTTCTTTTGAGGATGTTTACCCCTTTCTTTCCTTGTGGATGCAGGGTCAAAATTTTCTCTTCCTTTTCCATATTATCTAAAGCTAAGTAACAAAAAGTATTGGCCTGCTTTAGATAACTTGGGATTAGTAATGAATTATCGTTCTTTACTTCAAGGGGCTTTGGACACAATTTTGTGGCTATATTTTTCCTTTTCCAATTCCTCCATCGCCCTGATATATTTTAATCTTACTTTACCGCTGTGCTGAGGTTTCCCATATTCTCTCACGTAGTACTTCTTATTTCGCTTGCTTGAAGTCACCACGGCAGGTACCTCTTCTCCACGCTTCATTTTGACCATCACATGTTCCCCATTTCTGAAATCAACTTTCGGTAGCTTTCGATGGATAGGATCATTTAGATATTGGCTACAAGAAGACATTAGAGATAAGACGATGCATACAACGAAATATGCCGCAATAGAACTTGTTTTTCTTTTCATGATGCGTGTGTTTTAAGCGTTGAGACAAATTTGGGATGAACACGGTGCTCATGAATTAATGTGTGTATACACTCAGTAGACAAATGGTTTACATATAGAGGAACATATCTTCAATCAGTAAGTGATGCCAAAACCCCAACTGATACTCGTAATGCGCCATCCTTCACTGACCTTGTGGAGTGTCATGAGTTTGTATTCCGGCTTCTCCATTCGGAATTGATCAAGTCTTAGACGGGCTAGCGCCACTTTATCGTATATCTCGATACTTAGTAGTTCCTCTTGGTAATTAGGATCGGCATTATCAGAATCCAACCTGAATTGACTTTCTGAATATTCTCCGTCCTTATTGACATAGCGGTAAGCTCCATCCGGGTGCATAGAAAGCTTTTTGTGCTCAATGCTGCCGGTATGGTCACCTATGTAGAAATTTTGGATGGTGGTCATGATGGCTTGACGATCCGAAAAGTCATTTTTGAGATTTCCTTTTTCATCGGTTTCCTGGGCTACCAGATTGTGAGAGACAATGAGGACGCCACAAGTCCATAGGATGGAGGTTGAGAAGTTATGCATAAGCTTCGATTGGTTAATGGAGTTAACGAGCTAGTTCTGACGGGAGATCTGGAGAAAGATCATCGAAAAGCGCCGTTCGTCATCTGGTATGAGCAAAAGGGTAGGTTGATCCTATTCCTTCATTGATCAGTTTCCATTCAGGCCAATTTTCGACTCATGCTGGATATAATGCAGTTGGTCGAATACATGAAACCATTCCGGTAGCTTTTATGGTACTTGCATTTAGTAATGGATCTGCACTTTCTGTTTAAAAGAATTTTTCTAAAAGTCACTTTGATGCTGGTTGTCACGTACTCCTGGGCACAAGGAGATAGACCTTCATCATTGAATGCAGATAGCTTATTTAACCTGACGTTGGGAGCTATCAAGAATGACAACTACGATTCAGCAAAGTACCAACTCGAAATTCTGATAGAAGCATATCCTGAACACTATGATGGAAGGGTTCAGAAGTCCCGAATTTTTGCATGGGAAGGGCAGTATGATATTGCCAGAGATGGTCTTGACAGTGTGCTGTTGGAAGATCCAGATAACATCGATGCTTACGCTACCATAGTAGATGTGGAGATATGGAGTAAGCGCTATGGTTCCGCGCTAGCCTATGTTGAAAGTGCGTTGGAGGTAGCTGAAGGATCGATGGATTTAGCGTATAAGAAAGCACTGATTCTTACCAGGCTTGAAAGATACCAAGAGGCTAAGGATCTTATGACTACCAAGCTTGGTTCAAATCACTCGGACTCATTTGAGCGTTTGAGAACAGAAATTCTCACCGCGCTACAGCGGAACGAAATAACCCTTCAGCCAGGAGTGGATGTCTTTAGTGAGATTTTTGATCCTGCTGTGAGGACTTCTTTAAGTTATAAAAGGTCAGGTAATTGGGGCGCCGGCATTTTTAGATTGAACTATGCTAATCGCTTTGAAAGCACTGGCTTTCAAATGGAGGTCGATGCTTATCCTAAGATCAATTCCACGCTGACAGCATTTGTTAACTATGGTTATTCGACTAGCTTTTTGTTTCCCGAACATCGTTTTGGGTTGGAATTAACATCCTCTTTCCTTGAAACTTTCGAATTTGGTGGAGGCATGCGCTACTTAAAGTTCCCGGGGAATGAAGTATTCATTTACACTGGTTCAGTAGCGAAATACCTAGGTGACTACAGAGCCTCAGTAAGAGTGTTTGTTACACCGGAAGAAGATGTAACAGGGTTGACGGTGGTAGGTGATGTCAGGCGTTACTTTAGCGCTGCCGATAATTATGTTGGGCTTCTATTGAGTTCCGGTTTTTCCCCGGATATGCGCCTCATACAAACAGCGGATGGCTTTTCCCAAGGACAGATATATAATCTGGAGTCTCAAATGCTGGAAGTTACAGGCCAGAAGTCATTGAAATACCGATGGCTTGGTGCCCTAAGATTAGGCATTACAAGGCAAGAATTATTATTCGATTTGGGCAGTCATGTAGTGATTTTCAGTGGCACCTTTTCCGTTACCTATAGATTTTAACTGGTTGCCGATTTATTGCCACTGGACGGCAAAGATAATCTGTTGGTCGATAATTTATAATCTCCACTCCTTAAGCATTGTAGCTTGATCATCATGAGAGAGAGTAAACATGTGAAGTTGTTGATGTTGATCTTATTGCTAAGTGTAGGATGTAGCACCGAAAGTGAGGAGGTAACAGGATCTGAGGTCCAGGTATTGAATGGTGAGGATATAAGCGGCGCTCGGTTGACCCAAAACAGGAAGGAGCTATTCTTAAACTCCATCGGTTCCAAAGGAGCCAGACAGTCTCAGGTGGTATTGACCCAATCCTATGAATTGGCTCCGCCTACTATAGATGGTTTGACGTTGCAGGCAACATCCGTGTCAAAACGATCAGAAAGGATCATGGTAACCTACAATTTCCAGGGAGAAACTTATAAAGGAGGACTTGATTATTTAGTTGAAGATGATGAGGATCTGGCCATAGAGTCACAGGTTTTATTTCAGAATGCCGATGTGAACTATGCAGAGTACTTTTCAAATAACCTCTACCTGGTTGGAGCCACTGAGAACCAGACCTCCCCTTCGTATGTACATGAGTTTGAAGTGCAGGGAAAAGGTTTGAGAGACACAGGTGTCTCCACTAATTTGGGCAGTTACGCAGCCAACTCAGCTGATAGGTCAGGGAATTTCTTATATGTCACCACAGGGGACGATGTTTCCTTGGGAGGAGGCTTATATAAGATGGATTTTGATTTGAATGTAATCAGCTATGCGGCACTGGAAGATGCAAGATGGATACACCATGACAACAAGAAGCTTTTTGTGGCTCAGGGTACACCGGGAAGGATATCAGTCTTTGATGAGAAGAGCTTCAATTTCGTTTCAACTATCGCAGTGGATGGAGCCAACGAGGCTCAGGCTAAGACCACTTTAGACTATGCCGATGGCTACATCTATTTTGCAGCTGGTACTAAAGGCTTGAAAGTATTTGATGAGGATTCAGGTGAGCTAGTAGCAGATATTTCTTTTGACAATGAAGCAAGTGTTTCCAATGCGGTGAGTGTCGAGGACGACCTGGCATTTGTCTCCAATGGTGAAGCAGGTATTTATGTCTTAGAGATATCCTCCCAAAGGGGTACTATCGATATTAGTACTATTGGCTGGTTCAATTTCGGAGATGGGATCTCTGCTAACCATATACACTATGAAAGAGATAGGTTGTTTGTGGCTTCAGGACTGGCTGGTACCAGGGTTATAGAGATAGGGCGACTATGACGCACTAACTTTCATCGCTTCCTCCAACTCAATCACCCAAAATATATGAGTTCGAAATCACTTCTTGGTAAATCACAGATTCAGCTGATACTTCTATTCGCGCTCGGATCCCTTATTGCCATTACCCTGGTAATTTTCCTCAACTATAGGACCCTGCAATTCAACGAGCGAACCTCCAACATAGCCGAACTGATCAATGTCTCTGGAAGACAGAGAATGCTGAGTCAAAATATTGCCAAAACGATATTCAAGTTAGAACGGACTTGGAATCAAAGTGATAAGCAAAATTTGGACTCTTTGGTGTCAAGACTAGAGGCTTCCAATGCATTTTTGAAAGGGTCTAATGGAGATTTTGAACGATCCCAGATGGCTGAGCTAGATAGACTATTTGCTCAGATTGATCCTCTTGTTTCAGAATTAGCTCGTTTGAGTTCAGCTGGCAACATCGGTAATGACCTTACCACCATACAGGTTGATGCTGTCTTGTCAGTAGAAAGGCAATTTTTACCTCTGATGGATAGTATCACTAATACTTATGCATCCATTGCTGAGTCGCTTTTTTTGGAGATAGAGAATAGTATCTACAGGCAGAACCTGACCATCATCTTCGGTATTTTCTTCTCGGCTGGTTTTGTGCTGGTCTTTACTTTAAGGATCATTAAATCCTATTCAGTCTCTATTTCCGATTTACAGGTTGATCTGGAGCAAAGTCTTTCCAAAAAGAACATGGAAGTGGACAAACTGAAATTTCTGACTGCTTCTATCAATGTCGGTATCTGGGAGAAAAACCTCATTGAGGAGAACGAATCATGGTCTGAAAACCTTTACCAGGCTTTAGGGTACGAGCCTGGAGAATTTAAAGGTACTGCCCAAGCTTTTAGAGAGCACGTACATGTCCAAGACTTACCCCTTCTTGATCAAGCTTCCAAGGAATCCATTGCTTCTGGCGAGAAGAGATCACTGGAACTCCGAATAAGGAGGAAGAACGGAGAGTACAGATGGATGGAAGCCACCGGGAATGTAAAAAAGACTCCCCATGGCGCTATCGAGTTGCTGATAGGTGGAGTGATAGATATTCATCAGCGAAAGATTCTGGAAGTACAACTAAGGTCTTTCGTAGAAGGAGCACCAGCAGCTATTGCTATGTTCGATCCGGAAATGAAGTACATAGTAGCTAGTCGCCAGTGGATAAAGACATACAAACTAGAAGGTAAGAATTTAGAAGGCAGGTCGCACTACGATTTGTTGCCAGATGCACCCAAACGTTGGATGGATATTCACCTGCAAAGTCTGAATGGGGAAATATTGTCTGAAGAGGAAGAAGAGTTCAAAGGGCCGGAAGGCAAGTCTTTTTGGCTCAAATGGGAGATGAGGCCTTGGTATATAGACAGTAGCCATATTGAAGGGACCATCATGTATACACAGGATGTAACCGAGCCTGTGCGTAAAAGGATACAACTAAAAGATGCCAAAGAAGCTGCAGAGGCTGCTTCCAAAGCCAAAGAGCTCTTCCTGGCGACCATGAGTCATGAGATTAGGACACCTATCAATGCTGTGATTGGGTATACCCATTTGTTGCAAGCGGGTCAACCTCGGAATGATCAGAAAGATCACCTGGATGTCTTAAAGCTTTCAGGAGAGAACCTACTCAACCTGGTCAATGATATACTGGATATCAGTAAAATAGAATCGGGCGATTTCCGGATAAATAAGAGCCCTTTTGACTTTTCCCAACTTGTTGAAAAAGTAAAGGATATTCTTTCCTTCGCAGCTCAGGAGAATCTGGTGTCACTCTCAGTTGACTATGATGCCAATCTTCCAAAAGTCTTCGTTGGAGATGGTCCCAGACTTTCTCAGGTGCTATTGAATTTAGTGGGGAACGCTATCAAGTTTAGTAAGGGAGGTAATGTGGGTGTAGATATCCGCTCACTGACTGTTGAGGGGGACCGAGTCAAAATGCGTGTAGAGGTAAAAGACTCAGGTATTGGGATTGCCAAAGAGGATCATGATAAAGTTTTCAAGGCATTTGAGCAGGTAGACATGACTTCTACCCGAAAGTTTGGAGGAACGGGTCTTGGATTGTTTATTGTGCAAAAGCTACTGGAAGCCATGGGTAGTACGATAGAGCTGGAAAGTGAGCTTGGACAAGGAGCTACGTTCAGCTTTGTCCTGACCCTTGATGTCTCGGATAAAGTAATGGAGGAATCTTCAAATAATCTATCATGGCAGGCCTTGGGTGATCAGGATGTCAAGGTGCTGATTGCTGAAGACAATCGTGTCAATAGCCTCATATTAGAGAATATACTTGATAAAGGTGGGGTGCGATTCAAGACAGTGGAGAATGGAAAATTGGCATTGGATATGGTGAAGGAAGAGCAGTTTGACATGATCTTTATGGACATTCAGATGCCTGTAATGGACGGCTTGGAAGCGACCAAAGCCATAAGGGATTTGGGATCTAGTTATGCGAGAAAAGTACCGATAATCGCCCTTACTGCGGATGCATTCCAAAGTAAAAGAGAAACGGCTGAAGGAATCGGAATGACCGGATTTCTGACCAAACCGATAAAACCGACAGATTTACTATCGGCTATAGAAAATCATTACATGACAGTACGGTCGTTGGAAAATTCCAAGGAGAAGCTATCAAAGATCATAGACACTGAGACAGAGGGCGATAAAGAGTTTGGTCTTGAGTTTACTTCCAACCTATTGTCAAGCTATCAGGAATTGAAAGCAAGCATGCAGATGGCGTTCGAAGCTTCTGATTTTGATTCTTTTAAGAATGCTTCTCATAAAATAAAACCATTAAATGGTATATTAATGTTAGAAGTTCTCTCGTCCTTATTGCAAGAATTGAATATCGCTGGATCTTCTTTCAGCGAGAATGATAAATTGATTAAAAGTACGATGGAAGAGTTGGAAGATATCATCCATGACATAAACCAAATTCACAAAGATAATTTCCTATTGAAATGAAGCTGGAGGAGGTGAAAATATTATTATGTGAAGATAACGAGGCTTTGACCAGTCTGATGAAATTCAAGCTGTCCAGAGCAGGTTTTAAGAATTGCACGGTTGCACTTGATGGGAAACAGGCGAAAGCCCACCTTGAAGAGGGTGAATTTGATGTACTGATTACGGATATCCATATGCCCTTTGTGTCTGGGTTGGAGTTGACAACTTATGTGCGTAAAATCATGCATTCTGAAATGCCGATAATTGTCTTATCCTCAGAAGGAGTAGAGGATACGGTGGTGGAAGGTTTCAATCTTGGTATTAATGATTTCCTTACAAAGCCTTTCAGTCCAAATGAATTGATCATTCGTCTTCAACGTTTGACGAAAGTTTGATGATCGACCTAGCACTTATTTGGCATATAGTTTACGGCCTCTTAGGGTGTATAGGTTTGATATTTGTCGTGGCTCTGATTTTTAACATCAGGGGTCGGATGGAGGCAGTGAGACAGCAATCGCTGCTAAAATTGGTGAAGAAGGAATTTGAGAACTACCTGATTTCCACTGCCGAAAACGAAGGGCTGAGGAAGCAGAGTGTTCGCAGATATCAACATGGTAGATTCAGTCTACAGCTTTACAGCGACTCAAGGAAGGATATTTTTCTGGGGCACTTGATCCAGCTTACACGAGAATTAAAAGGCGAGTTTACCGATACGCTCTTGAATTTATACGAAGATTTAGGGCTTTCGGACTACAGCATTGCCAAGATCAATAGTCCTCTAATCTCGAGAAAAATTAGAGGCGTTCAGGAAGTAGGAGATTTGCATTATAAGAAAGTACATGGCCTGGTCTTAAAATATACGGGTGTCAAGAATCAGGCTTTGAGAGAAGAGGTGACCGTTGCCGCCGCAAACCTGAGTGTTTTGAACCCCCTGGCTTTTTTAGAAAGGCTTACTTATGATTTGAGCGATTGGGTGCAGCTGCGTCTACACAGTATCTTAAACAACTCTGATTTCAAACATACACTTGCTTTTAATGAATGGATGGGGCACCACTTACCGAGTGTCAGGGCTTTTATGGTTAAGATGGTGGTGCTTTTCAAGCGCATTGATCAGATGGAACATGTGATTCCATTAGCCAAAGACCCCAACGAAGTGGTAAGGAAATCGGTTTTTGAGGCAATCGAGCACCTAGGTGATGATAGTCATTTTGAGATATTGCTATCCGGCTTATTGACCGAACCAAAGCTCGAGATGAAAATTGCAGCCTTGAGAGCTATTGCCGCTACAGAAACAGAGATTAAGGCGGAAGTCCTTCTAAAGTTATTGCAGGAGTTTTCTGGAAGTGGACCGTTGAAGTTTGAAGTGGTGAGAACGCTTTATTCCATCCATAATGATTCCGAAAATTTAATTTTCAACCATTTTAGCGGCAGTGTTCCTGCTGACATAGAACTGATGAGTAGGCACATCGTTAGTGACCTGCCATGACTGTTATTCATATAATCGAGTCTGTATACTTCATGTATGCTATTGCTATTAGCTCCTCTTATATGCTTTTAGCACTGCTTTCTTTTAGGGAGATGAGAAAATATATGATGAAGAATCGATTTGCGAATTATAGAACGATTTTGTCTTCTTCTCTTGCTCCGCGTATCTCGATAATAGCGCCAGCCTACAACGAAGAAATGACGATAGTGGACAATATCAAATCACTCATGTCGCTGGAATACAACAACTACGATGTGATCGTCATTAACGACGGTAGTAAGGACAGCTCGATGGCCAAAATGATATCTGCCTTTCATTTAGAAAAGGTGGATCGATATTACTCGGAAGAACTGCAATTCAATGAAATAAAAGGCATCTATACCTCCAAAGACCGAGCCTTTAGGAAACTAGTGGTAGTCGACAAGGCCAATGGAGGAAAAGCTGATGCGCTGAATGCTGGGATTTCTGTATCTGGCAGTGAGTTGGTGGCATGTATTGATGTGGACTGTATCATACAACCGGACGCATTGCTAAAGATGTCCAAAGCTTATTTGGAGGATACGGAGAGAATAGTGGCGGTGGGCGGTGTGGTTAGAATAGCTAATTCTTGCGAAATAGAAGATGGTCGGTTGATAAAAGTGAACCTACCGGAGAATCAGTTGGCAAGATTTCAGACATTGGAGTATCTGCGGGCCTTTCTTCTGGGGAGAATGGCCTGGAGTCGATTGAATGGTTTGATGTTGATTTCTGGTGCATTTGGTTTATTCAAAAGAGAGGTGGTGTTGAAAGTCGGAGGCTACGACAAAACAACCGTGGGGGAGGATATGGAGCTAGTAGTAAGGATGAGGAGAAACCTATTGGAAGAAGGTAAAAAGGCGAAGGTCAAATACATACCAGATCCACTTTGCTGGACTGAAGCGCCTGCTAATCGAAAGATTTTAGGAAGACAAAGAAATCGTTGGACCAGAGGCACAATAGAGACACTCTTCAAACACAAAAGGCTCTTTTTAAACCCGAAGTATGGCCTCTTGGGTTTGATAAGCTACCCTTATTGGTTCTTCTTTGAATTTTTGGCTCCGTGGGTTGAGTTCACAGGCTTGTTGTTTTTCACATCATTGGCCGCCTTGGGCCTTATTGATTGGCAATTTTCACTTTTGCTCTTCCTGGCAGTGTATCTTTTTGCTGTCTTCCTCTCCATGTTGACCTTGTTGATAGAAGAGTGGACATTTCAGCGTTACACCCAGCCAAATGACTTTTTCAAAATGGCGTGGACTGCTTTGATTGAGCCTGTTCTGTTCCACCCATTGGTTGTGGTATGGGCGATTCAAGGGAATTTCGATAAATGGAAAGGAAAAGGTGGTTGGGGAGAAATGACCAGGACAGGTTTCTTAAAGTCGGTAAGCAGAAAAGCAGATTAGCGGTCCGCTTCAAGGAGTTTTTGAAATATTATTGCTTGGTTAGTTAGACCAGGTAAGTTCCATCCTCAGTTTCCCAGAAGTATCTTATCTCAGTGGGGCCCTGATTATTTAATTTCTTACCATTGTTCGCCTTTCCATGGATTGGATTTACTGTTTCAGGACTATTTGGTCTTTGTTCTGAGGAAGTAGACGATGTGAATGAACAAACACTCATCAAGAGGAGAACAAACATTTTGACTGGGACATCACTTTGAAAATACTTTTTATATCTCAAGCGTATCCATACACGGCCGGTCAAGGCCTGAACCAGTTTGATAATGCTATTTAATATCGCTTCTACTCTTTCCATCGCTCTCAAATTTCTTCAAACCTAGACCTTGGTGCTGTCAGCATTAGTCGGAAATAGTTAAATGCGGAAATAGTATCGATTAAGTTTTAAAAAGGCTCGACAAATGGTTTTGGATGGGTTGAGACACCATTGAGCGGACCATATGGGCCATTATTCAATGGAATATGATATGGGAAAGTATCTGAAACTGGCCCTTTATCGGCATGCACAAGCCGATTTAACAATGCGAATCCAATTCTCAATAGTGGAAAATTTTTAATTTATTTCAGTAAAGGCTCGATTTTGAAGTGTTAAGTAAAAAATTATGAAAGGAAATCGTTTGTTTTTTGCAATAAATAAATTCTTGTCATAAATTGGTCAACCAGTTTCTGGTTAACTAACACATTATGGCGCAAGAACTACTGAATACTTTTAAAGAAATAGTCATTGAGAAGCCTGGAGATAAGATTATCAAGCAGATCCAGGAGCTCATTAGTTCTGGCCAGCTGAAACCTGGCGACAAGTTACCGTCAGAACGGATGCTGAGTGAGAAGTTTGGTGTTGGTAGAACCTACGTTAGAGATGCTATCAGAAAGCTGGAATTCTATGGCATTCTGAAGACATTGCCCCAAAGCGGTACTGTGGTAGCTGGCTTAGGTATCACGGCCTTGGAGGGTTTAATATCTGATGTTCTTCAATTGCAGGGCAACGACTTTCATTCTCTTATTGAGACAAGGGTCCTGTTGGAATTGAATTCCGCAAAGCTGGCGGCTCTCAGAAGGACTGATGATGATATCATGGCCATCGCAAGGGCATTGGATGCTTATGAGAAGGCTGTGTCAGCAGGAAAGTCTGCGGTTGAAGAGGATTTACTATTTCACTTGCAGATAGCTGAAGCTAGTAAAAACTCAGTACTGAAGTCACTCATGATGATTGTGACACCAGACATTCTAACATTCTTTAAAGAGAATGATGTGTGTGGAGGGGAACGACCTACAAGAGCATTGGAGGAGCACCATAAGATTTTAGATTACATAAATAACAGAGATGTTGAGAATGCGGAGGCTTCTATGAGGTCTCACTTAAGTGATATCTCTGAATTCACCACCGGCAATGGGAAAGTACAATAACCAAAAAGATATAACCAATGAGCCTATGAATAAGCTGATTTGAAATAAGAACAGACCAACTAAGAGATGGTCTGTTCGGCAGGAATGAACAATGAGTCCCTCGCTAAAAAGCCTCTGCGTTCATAACTTATTTTTCCCGTGAATTTACGGTTTATTTTCAATATTCCGAGGAGGATATCCTTTCGCCCTGCCCGATCATTTTTTTCCTCCTCAACCAAAAATTACTTTATGATGAACTTTTATCAAATGAATCAATTAATGAGGAGGTCCTTTTTAGGGATGCTTCTGATGTTGACATTTACACTAAGTACGATGGCCCAGAATGTGGTTTCTGGTACCATCAAGGGTGATGATGGCGAGCCTCTTCCAGGAGTGGCAGTCTTAGAAAAGGGCACTACCAATGGAACTATTACCGACATAGATGGTAATTATTCAATAGACGTTCCATCGAACGCTACACTGGTCGTATCATTCGTGGGTTTCAACTCACAGGAAATAGCGGTAAATGGTCAAGCAAGTATCGATGTGACCATGGAGTTAGATATCCAGCAGCTTGAAGAAGTTGTAGTTGTAGGATACGGTACGAGGAAGAAATCACATAATACTGGAGCTATTGCTCAGGTGGGTGGTAGAGATGTGGCGGCCATTCAGGCGCCTAGAGTGGATGATGCTTTGGCGGGTAAGCTGCCAGGTGTATTGATCCAAAATCAAAGTGGTGAGCCTGGTGCGGATCCAAGAATTCAAATCAGGGCAGCCTCTTCTATTACTGGTAATTCCAATCCACTTATTGTGGTGGATGGCTATCCCATATCAGGTAGTTTGGCGACAGTCAATCCAAATGATATTGAAAGTATAGAGGTGTTAAAAGATGCGGCTTCAGCGGCTATTTATGGGTCTCGGGGAGCTAATGGTGTCATTTTGGTCACGACTAAGAAAGGTCAATCAGGGACACCAAGCTTTACTTACAATGGGTATACCAGTATATCCAGCCGATACCTACAGGACAATATCAACATGACCTCAGGTGAGTGGGCCAATACCATAGAGTCCAATATAGCCAATGGTACTTTTAATGTATCAGAGCTGGATTCGGACCTTTTGAATTACAGACTGAATGCTTTCAGCAACTCTCCTGATGTGGTGGCTGTAGAAGATTGGCTTTTCAGAAATGGAACTAGCAACAGTCATGATTTCAGCGTTTCTGCTGGTACAGATGATGTAAATGTTTTTGCCTCTGTAGGCTACCTCAACACGGAAGGTATTGTCATTACTCAAGGATTTGAGCGATTCAATGGTCGATTGAATTTGGACGCCAATCTTGGTGAGAAATTCAAAGCTGGTCTCAATATGAATGGATTCTACTCAGACCGTGATATTGTAGCTCATGACATGCGAGATCTCTTGAGAGCATACAGCGTACATCCAATTTACCATACAGAGGCATCCATCGCATTTGTGCAGCAGTTAGATCAGCAAGCTCAAGCCTTGGGGCTTACAGCTTTTGATGATGGCTATAGGGGAGGAGATGCTCCTTTCAACAATAGTATTTACACTTTGCAGCCTGGCGATATCGCGCATGACTGGCACTATGGCAGAAGTGGTAACGGAATTGGTGGTTCCGGAGATGCTGGTCCGGCGGCCAAGCTTGACAATGCGGACCAATGGCAGCGCACGCTGTTCGGAAATGCAAGCACCTACTTGCAGTATGAGATTCTTGAAGGTTTCAATGTAAAGACGGTGCTGGGAGCTGATATCCGGGATACGGAAGATTATTACCATCAGTTGTTGGAAGCTGACTCAAGGGGTCGTACCAATCAGACTGACCTGGATCAAACGGTTACCAAGCGTTCTTCTATGCTGAGTGAGACTACTTTGAACTATGCCAACAAATTTGGAGACCATGACGTGTCTGCAGTAGCTGGTTTCGAATTTCAAAATTTCTATATCAGAGCAACCGCTTTAAGAGGTACCAACGTGCCATTTGGCTTGCCTTTGAATTTTGCCCTGCTTGATCCCGCTGACATTACTACGACAGAAAGGGACGAGACCATTGCCAGGAGAAGTGTGTTTGGAAGAATCAACTATGCTTATGACGATCGCTACTTGCTTTCAGTTTCATTAAGAAGAGATGGTGATTCCAGATTCGGAGAAAATAACCGATACGAGACTTTCCCTGCGTTCTCTTTGGGGTGGAATATTCATAATGAGGCTTTCTACAATTCGGATTTCCTGAACATGTTGAGACTTAGATTCAGCACTGGATCATTAGGAACTACTTCCAATCTAGGTGCTTACAGTTCATTGAGCTTACTTAACCCTCAAGCGTCAGTGTTGGGCAATGCCTTCTTAATTCCTTCAGATTTGGCTAATCCTGATTTGACTTGGCAAACTAATACGGAGACCAACTATGGTATCAACCTGGGTGTCTTAGGTAACAAGGTCACGTTGGGAGTGGACTACTATACTTCGGATATAGAAGATATTTTGATCGACCAAAGTGTCTCGGAGGTTTTAGGTACTACATCTGTAAGACTTAACTCTGGTGACGTAAGAAGTTCAGGATGGGAATTTGAACTTACCACGGACATTCTCGAGAAAGGGCCTTTGACCTGGTCAGTTAGCGCAAACCTTTCCACAGTTCAAACTGAAATCACAGATCTAGGTAATCTGGATGAGTTGGCTCCGACGATCTATGGCCAAAGCGGTAGAGGTCCGGTATTTAGAAACTACGTAGGTGGAGAGATAGGAGAAATGTGGGGATTAGAGACCATTGGGGAAGTGGAAATGGAGTTTGTGGAAGATCCTACCGTAGCAGTGGGTATCAGTAGCGGTGAATATTATGTAGTTGACCAAAATGGTGATGGTGTAATCGATAGAACAAGAACTGTAGAAGAGGGTGGAGATTTAGTGAAAATCGGTCAGAATACACCTGACTTTTATTGGGGTATGACCCATACGTTGGCCTTCAAAGACTTTGACATGTCTTTGACCTTCCAGGGAGCAGAAGGCGGTGACGTATTCAATATTGATCCCCTTTACTACAACTCTCAGTGGGGTGGTAGATTAAGAGATAGTTTTGATGCAGATGACGATGGTATCGCAGATCACAATGGTCAGCATTATGCGAGGGCCCGAGATCAAACAGATGCCATGGTTCAGGACGCATCCTATATCGCGCTACGAAACCTGACCATTGGTTACACTTTAAGACCTTCAATTGTGGATAGAGTAGGGATCAGCTCTGCAAGAGTTTATCTGGCAGCTACCAACTTATTGTACCTCTGGGCAGATGATTATACATCCTTCAATCCGGAAGGTGTTGAGATTACCAATAGTGGCTACTTAGGGCCAACTACATACGGTGTGCAAGTGGGTGCAAGCCCAGTTGTAAGAAGCTTCACACTAGGTGTAAATGTTAGTTTTTAAATCGAGAGAGTGATGAAAAGTATATATAAGCTATTAGGTGCAGTTTTATTGTTAGTTGGTTGTGGCGAAGACCTGGATCAGGTCCCACCCAATCTGGCAAGCTCTAATTCATTGACTTCATATGCAGAAGTACTGAATGCTGCCTATTTCTATCAGCACGGTTCCGTTACGCCGATGGCAGTAATGGGTGACTTCAGAGCAGACAATGCGTTCATGTTTGAGGCACCTTATACGGAGTTCGACGTTTTCGGCAGCAATTTGACTGCCATGGAGGACCAGTTCTTTGGGCCTTTCTATACAGCATTGTACAGGTCTATTTTGAGTGCCAACAATGTGATTGACAACTCTGACGATGCCACCGAAGTAGCCGAGGCTCGGTTTTTAAGAGCCCTTTCTTACTTCAAGTTGGTGAGGGTTTTTGGGGATGTTACTGTCAATCTGTCTCCTGCGCCGGATATCTCAGATAGGTCTATTTTGGCTCGACAGCCTGCAATGGA
Source organism: uncultured Roseivirgaceae bacterium (assembly GCA_964653795.1). Lineage (GTDB taxonomy): Bacteria > Bacteroidota > Bacteroidia > Cytophagales > Cyclobacteriaceae > JAWPMT01. The sequence continues at coordinate 16,690 of CAZZHO010000004.1, forward strand.
CGTTTACAACAATGTGATCATTCCGGATCTCGAAAGCGCTATTTCAGTTTTGGATACAGAGATTGACAATGGCCGAGCTTCTCGATACGCGGCTCAGGGTCTGCTTGGTAAGGTATATGTCCAAATGGGCAATTTCGCCAGTGCACAGTCGCATCTTGCTGCTGTAGTGGATGGAGCAGAGGCTGCTGGTATCGTTTTACAAGAGAACTTCGAGGACATCTTTGGTGAAGCAAATGATCTGAATTCTGAGATCATATTTGCCACCCAAATCTCAAGTTCAATCAATGATGAATATGGTTTCTCAGAGTTCTGGTCCTGGTCAGCAGGATTAGATACGAAATCATTGGAGCCTTTGGATCAGGATTTAGTTGATGCCTTTTATGCAAGTGGCGGAGATTCTCTTGACTTGAGGTTAGCTGTAACGATTGATACCGCTACTATGGCCTCTCCTAAGTTTCCACAATCAGGTGGTCCGGATCATGACTGGATTGAGCTAAGGCTGGCAGATGTAATCCTTCTTTATGCGGAGACGCTGAATGAAACAGGCTCATCTGCTGAGGAAGTGCTAGATCTTTTAGATCCAATCAGAACGAGAGCAGGCTTGGAGCCGCTGGATCATACCGTAATAAATACTCAGGCATTGGTAAGACAGGCCATTCAGGACGAAAGAAGGCTAGAGTTGGCTTTCGAGGGTCAGCGATGGTTTGATTTAGTCAGAACAGGCACAGTGGATGAAGAGATGGGTGAGACCGTAGATAGTCGCTACCATCTGTTCCCAATTCCGGTGACTGAAGTGCTCGCCAGTTTTGGGTCGATCACACAAAATGACGGCTACTAATTGATTTTTCAGAGGATCTCGTTTCACAAGCGGGATCCTCTTCAAATGAGCTATTGACATTCTTAGATGAATCAATACATGATCCAACAAGCAATAAACCTTACTAAGTTTAGTAGGAACTTCTTCATATGTTTACTAGTGATTATCTGGTGCTTCTCCTGTTCGCAGGAGAAGTCCGGATTTTACGTTAAGAATCTGCAAGAATTCAATGAAGCGGCGGACAAGGTCGCTGCGGGGGATCGGATCATTCTAGCAAATGGTAGCTGGCAGGATGTCGAATTAGTATTAAAAGCAAAAGGGGAAGACGGAAGCCTTGTTATGCTGGAAGCTGAGACACCAGGTAAGGTCGTCCTATCCGGACAGTCCAATCTCTCTTTTTCCGGGGAATATATTGAGGTAAGTGGCTTAGTCTTCAAAAATGGATTTACACCAACTAGTGAAGTGATATCATTCCGAACTGGAAAAGAAGAATTGGCCAACAATTCCAGGGTGACGAATTGTGTGATTGATAACTTCACAAACCCAGAGCGATTCGATGGTGATACATGGGTTGCCATTTATGGAAAGAACAATGTCTTTGATTACAATTCGCTCATTGGCAAAGGCAATCGTGGCGTAACGCTCGCAGTAAAAATGAACACTGAAGCGAGTAGGGAAAATAACCACCTCATTGAAAATAACTACTTCGGCCCTCGCGAGATTTTAGGCTCGAATGGAGGCGAAACTTTACGAATAGGCACGAGCCATTACTCCCGAATGTATTCAAATACGCTGGTTCAGAAAAACTACTTCGATCGGGTAAATGGTGAGCATGAAATCATTTCTAATAAAGCATGTGGTGATGAGTTTCGTGACAATGTATTCTTCGAATGCCAGGGAACATTGACCATGAGACATGGACATCACACTTTAGTTGAAAACAACTATTTCCTTGGGAACCAAAAGCCCAATACCGGCGGTATCAGGATTATCAATGAATACCAAACGGTAAGAAAGAACTACATGGCTGGTTTGACTGGCCATCGATTTAGAGGAGCCTTGGTGATTATGAATGGGGTCCCCAACTCACCCATCAATCGCTATAATCAGGTCATAGATTCCTACATGGATAATAACATCGTCATCAATAGTGACTTTATTCAACTATGTGCTGGAAGCGATGAAGAGCGCTCAGCCGTTCCAATTGGATCCACATTCAAAAACAACCTCATATTAGGCAATACCAACCTTGATCCATTCACCATTTACGATGATGTTTCGGGGATAGAGTTTGAAGGAAATGTAATGAATGAAGAAGCTAAACTTCCGATGAAGGAGGGCTTTGAATCCGTGGCTTTGGATCTTAGTCAGAACGAAAATGGTTTGATTGTGCCGTCTCAGGACCTTATTGATCGCATTGAGTTTGGTGAAGTAAAACTCCCAGTTGCTAAAGATGAAGTTGGTGCTCTTTATTACCCCAAGGATGGAAGTTTAAGAACCTTCAACACCGGCAGTAAAATCAAAGTGAAGGCGGGTGTTAACACCCTATTAGAAGCAATTAATAATAGCAGTTCTGGAGATATTCTCGAGCTGGAAAATGGTGGTGAATACTTGATGACTAAGTATGCCTACATTCATCACCCAATATCCTTTACTGCTCCAGAGGGAACAAAAGCAAAGATTTTAAGTGAGAAGCAGAGCTTTTTCAAGATTGAAAATGGTGGTGCCTTCTTGGCCAATAACATCCTTTTTCATGGTGCTGAGTCACCTGATCAGGCAGGTAACAACGTGATCAGTACAAGCAAATATTCTATGAATAAGAACTACGCGGTGCACATCGAAAATTGTGAGGTGGTGGATTTGGATAAGAATCATTCATTTGACTTCCTCAAGTCTTATAAGCACACATTCGCAGACTCTATCAATATCATCGATTCCAAGATGTCCAATGTCACTGGAGCCATCATGACCCTTGACATGGAAGTAGAAGACTTGGGAATTTATAATGTAGAAAATGTCAAGATTATCAATTCCACATTCACCGACGTAAAGCATGAAATCGCCAATGTCTACCGAGGAGGAACGGACGAGAGCACGTTTGGGCCTATTATGACATTGCAGGATGTAGAAATTAAAAATTCCGGTAAAGGGAAACGAAACAAGGTGAATGCTGCCCTTCGCTTTCACGGGGTACAAAAGCTGAATGTGGACAATGTCAAGATATCAGATAGCAGAGGCATAGACCTTTTCATGACCAATGGAGAGCCTATTACTAACCTCTCGAACATCACCTTTACCAATTCTGAAGGGTTGAAGACAAATGATCAGCCATATAATGCTGAGAACATCATTGTGAACTGATGAGGTCGATCTGGACCATATTGATTTTTCTCATTGTCCTGCAAGGATACTCGCAGCATCCGAATTTAATTCTGACTGTTGAGGGAGTGGAATCCATGCGCTCCAGCTTAGGAAAGGTTCCATTGTTCGATGAAACACTGGTGTCAGTCCAGCAACAAGTGGATGCAGAAATAGCATTAGGAATAGAGGTTCCTGTTCCAAAAGATCTGGCTGGAGGGTATACCCATGAGCGTCACAAGGCCAACTTTTTCATGATGCAAAAAGCGGGTGTCCTTTTTCAAATCACTGCAGATGAGAAGTATGCTATCTACATCCGAGACTTGTTGGTTCAGTATGCTGAAATGTATCCAACACTAGCTAAACATCCCGCAACTAGATCTTATGCCAGAGGTAAGTTTTTCTGGCAATGTTTGAACGACGCCAACTGGTTGGTTTATGTAAGTCAGGCTTACGATTGTATCTATGACTGGCTTGATAAACAGACTATCAAGAAGTTGAATGAAGAGCTATTCAGACCATATGCGGAATACATTTCCATTGAGAATCCCCAGTTTTTTAACCGTATTCACAACCACAGTACATGGGGCAATGCCGGAGTAGGTATGATAGGCTTGGTCATGGGTGATGAAGAATTGGTAAAGTGGGCCCTTTATGGTTTGGATGTTCAAGTTCCGGGAGATTTTGTAAAAGACAATGATGGGGGAGCCATTCAACTGGAAGGCCAAAAAGAGGCTGGCTTTCTAGCACAAATAGATCATTCATTTTCACCTGATGGTTATTACACCGAAGGTCCTTATTATCAGAGATATGCTATGTATCCGTTCCTGGTTTTCGCCCAAGGCCTAGCTAACACGATGCCTGAGTTAAAAATTCTCGAATATCGAAATGGCCTGTTGATCAAAGCTGTTTATGCACTGATTAATCAGACCAACGCTCAAGGTGAGTTCTTCCCGATCAATGATGCACAGAAAGGGATGTCTTTAAGCTCTCGTGAGCTAGTCAATGCGGTAAGTATGGCTTATCACTATGGCGGAAATGATCCTGGCATTTTGTCTATTATCTCCGATCAGGGAAGAGTACCTCTAAATGATTCAGGACTATCCGCATCCAGGGCTATTTCTGAAGGAAAGTCAAAGCCATTTCAATATAAAAGTCTTGAGCTGACGGATGGAGCCAATGGCGATGAGGGGGCGATTGGTATTATCAGGGCTGAGCCTTTAACCCTCGTAATGAAGTATGCCAAACATGGTATGGGTCATGGTCACTTTGACCGATTGAGCTTTTTACTTTATGATGACAGGGGAGAGGTGATTCAGGATTATGGCGCCGCCAGGTGGGTCAATATAGAGCATAAAGATGGCGGAGGTTATTTGAAAGAAAATCATAGTTGGGCGAAAGAAACAGTGGCACACAATACACTGGTAGTGAACAAGGATTCACAATTCGACCATAATGTTAAGGCAGCCGATAAAACTTCGGGGACACCTTACTATTTCCTTGGTGGCAATGAAGTACAAATAGTAAGTGCCAAGGAAACAGAGGCCTATGACAATATGGAGATGCACCGCACTATGGCCGTGGTTGAGATTGAGGAGTTAGAAAATCCATTGGTCATTGACCTGTTTTCCGTTTTAGCTCCCAAGGATACTAGGTACGATTTGCCTCTCTATTATCTCGGTGATATCATGTCTTCAAACCAGCAGTTCATAACTAATAATGATTTAACCCCAATGGGTACAAATGATGGCTATCAACACCTATGGCAGGAGGCTCAGGCTGAAGCCGCAGGTGATTTATTTAGGTTTAGCTGGTTTAACGACGGAAGATTTTATTCTATGAACACTTCTGTAGTTGAGGGAGATCAGATTCTATTGACCCGTGTAGGAGCTAATGATCCAAACTTCAACCTTCGAAGAGATCCAGGTCTAATACACCGAAGAGAAGGTGGGAATACGATTTTTGCCAGTCTTTATGAGATACATGGCGCCTATGATTATTCAGATGAGATTCCGATCAATTCTTTCACCTCAATCGAAGATTTAAGGGTTGCTCATACATCTGAAAATTATGCTGTGGTCCAATTCTCATTGAAAAGTGGAGAGCAATATCAGTTTGCCTTTTCACTCAAGGACAATGATGAAGCAACCAGCCACACTGCTGAGTTAGCGTCAAGTAGCGTGATCTGGACAGGGGTTTATGACTTTAAAAAATTGAATAGATAGTTGATGAAAAGAAACAGTGAAAAATACATTCTAACCGAGGGTATGGAATGGGAAGACCTTGGCGGAGGGGTTTCCAGAAAATTCCTCGGTTACGATAATCAGATTATGATGGTGCTGGTGAAGTTCGACAAGGGAGCTTTAGGGTCACCCCACAGCCATTTTCATACGCAAGCCACTTATTGCGTTGAGGGTAAGTTCGAGTTTGAAATTGATGGTGTGAAGCAGATCGTCAAAGCAGGAGATGGGGTATACATTGAGCCTAATCTTTTGCACAGTGCTTTGTGCCTGGAGGCCGGTGTTTTGATCGATACATTCAGTCCGGTGAGAGAAGATTTTCTGGATGGATCTGGTGTGTCTTATTTCGGAGACAAGGACTGATGAACAAGCTGACTGACCTATGAAAATCAAAGGACTTAGATGGTGGATCATTGGGCTGGTGTGTTTGGCTACCATCATTAACTACATTGACAGATCGGCTTTGGCCATTATGTGGCCTGATATTTCCAAGGATTTGGACATGAGCAAAAGTGATTATGCTCTTATCCTCAATGTCTTTCTGGTAGCTTATGCCGTTGGGCAATCAGTTTCCGGAAAGATGTTTGATAAGATTGGAACAAGGGCTGGATTTGTGGTCTCCATTACCATTTGGGGATTGGCTACGGCTCTTCATGCCCTGGCAAAAGGAGTATTATCCTTTAGTTTTTTTAGAGTCCTGTTGGGGCTAGGTGAAGCGGGTAACTGGCCAGGTGCGGTAAAGAGCAACGCAGAATGGTTCCCAACCAAGGAGAGAGCGCTAGCCCAGGGTATATTCAATTCGGGTGCAGCCATGGGGTCTATAGTGGCACCGCCTTTGATTGCCATAGTTTGGGTCGCCATTGGTTGGAAAATGACTTTTGTACTGTTGGGTCTTCTTGGTATTCTATGGGTCATACCTTGGTTAATTTTCAATAAAGCCTTACCTGAAAAGCATTCCTGGATTACCGAGGAGGAAAGGAACTATATTAAGGCGGGTCTTGAGCAAAAGAAGGAGGAAGACGAAAAGCTAGGACTGAGCATGTCGGCGATTCTTTCTCACAAAGAATCCTGGGCCGTTCTGGTTTCACGGTTTTTCGTAGAGCCAATTTGGTGGCTTTTTGTGGGCTGGATGCCCATCTACCTGGCTGATGTCTACGGCTTCAATGTAAAGGAAATTGGATTTTTTGCCTGGGTGCCGTATGTTGGAGCGGCTTTGGGCAGTCTATCCGGTGGCTACTACTCAGGTCAATTAATGATCAAAGGAGCCACCGTAGATCAGGCTAGAAAAAGAACCATTTTGGTGGGATGCATTATCATGTTTGTTGGACTGATTGCGACCATTCTTGCCGGGGATACAGCTATGAAGTTTGTGGCAATCGTGGCTGTGGTACTCTTTGGATTCCAATTTGTCATCTCCAATATCCAGACGATCCCCAGTGACTTATTCAGTGGGAAGTCGGTGGGATCCTTGGCAGGCCTTGGTGGAACCGTGGGGATCTTCTCTGTGATCATTATGAACTTCTTGGTGCCAGTGATTACGGATAATTATTCGTACACGCCGATCTTCATCATGATCGCTGTTTTTGTGCCCTTGGGGTATTTGTCAATCAATTTTTTCGCGAAAGAGATCAAGCCCGTTGGCTGATCATTATTTAATACTCAAATCAATTAAGAAATGACTTCAAAAAATAAAATAGCAATAGTAACAGGCGCTACTGGCGGCATAGGTTTCGAAGTAGCTAAAAGACTAGGACAAGATGGTTTCACAGTGGCCTTAAATGGCATTGAAGATGACGAAGGGGCCAAAAGAGTTGCAGAGCTTGAGGCTGAGGGAATTACCGCTGAATACTATGGTTTTGATGTTACCAATGAGGAAGAAGTAACTCGGAATATTAACGCCATAGGTCAAAAGTATGGTAAGATAGATGTGTTGGTGAACAATGCTGGCGGCCTAGGCGGCAGGTCTAGGTTCGAGGAAATGACCACTGATTTTTACCGAAAGGTCATGGCTCTGAACTTGGATTCAGTATTTTTCACGTCAAGGGCGGCGATTCCATGTCTTAAAAAAGGAGACAACCCTACCATCATCAATTATACCTCTAATGCTGGTTGGAATGCTGGTGGTCCTGGAGCGGGAATCTACGGTACTTCCAAAGCTGGAGTTCATGCTATCACAAGGGCATTGGCTAAGGATCTTGCAGAATATGGGATTAGAGTAAATGCAGTATCTCCGGGTACCATCGACACACCGTTTCACGCCCAGATTAAATCCACAAAGCCGGAAGTCTTTGCTTCTTGGAAGAATAATATTCTATTAGGCAGATTAGGTGAGCCTGAGGAAGTAGCCTCTGTGGTTTCATTCCTGGCTAGCAAGGATTCGTCTTTTGTAACAGCCGAAACCATTCAAATTGGAGGAGGTCAAGCGCTAGGTATCTAATCTTTCTAAAATTCAACCAATGAAACTCAAGGGAAAAGTAGCTGTAGTAACTGGCGGTGCCAGGGATATTGGCAGATCTATCAGTTTGAAGCTGGCAATGGAAGGTGCTAAAGTGGTCGTCAACTATTTCAATAGTAAAAATGACTGTGACCAGACGCTGGCGATGATCAAGGCCAATGGAGGAGAAGCCATCGCAGTTCGAGGTGATGTGTCCAAAAAAGAAGATATCGCTAATATGGTTGCGAGTACCAAAAAAGCGTATGGTGATTCCCTTGATATTTTAGTGAATAATGCTGGTGGCCTGTTTGCAAGGAAGACCATCGAAGAGATCGATGAGGATTTCTACAATCTGGTGATGGATGTCAACTTCAAAAGCACGGTATTCGTGACCCAAGCCTTTAAAGGCATGATGAGCAAAGGATCATCCATTGTGAACATTGCCTCTCAAGCTGGTCGCGATGGTGGGGGTGCTGGATCTGTTATTTATGCTGCCTCAAAAGGAGCCGTTATGACACTAACCCGCAATTGGGCAAAAGAATTAGGCCCACAAGGTATAAGAATCAATGGCGTCTGTCCTGGTCTGATCGCTACAAAGTTTCACGATGATTTCACGAAAGATCAGGTCAGGCAAAACGTGTCAAATTCCACTCCATTAAGGAGGGAAGGCAATGCTGATGAAGTAGCTGATTTAGTGGCATACTTGGCCAGCGAGGAATCTTCTTTCATGACTGGCAATAACGTTGATATCAATGGCGGACTTGCTTTTTCTTAATTTGTAGGTGCAAATAGATATCATCTTCTATGACCTATACATCTAAAAGAGTGGTGACCTTTGGCGAAGTGATGCTCAGGCTCTCTACGCCAGGGAATCAGCGATTTTCTCAGGCAGATTCTTTAGATATAACCTATGGAGGCGGTGAGGCCAACGTTGGGATTTCCTTGTCTTATTTAGGACTGGAGGCCACACACGTTACCCGCTTTCCCGGTCATATGGTGGGAAAGGCTGCCACTCAATATTTGCGTAAGCATGGAGTGAATACGGATCAAGTGCTTTACGGAGGGCAAAAGATGGGATCATACTTCATGGAAGTCGGTGCGGGCCACAGAGCTAGTGAGATCGCTTACGATAGGGCTGGTTCTTCTTTCTCGGAGATCGAATTAGACATGATTGATTGGAAATTGGTTTTAGAAGGAGCTGACTGGTTTCATTGGTCCGGTATTACGCCCGCTATTTCACAAGGAGCTGCAGACTCATGCCTGGCAGCAATTGAGACTGCCAATGAATTGGGGGTGAAAGTGTCAGGTGACGTGCATTCGCGTAAGTCACTATGGCAATATGGAAAAACACCTAAAGAAATAATGCCGGCTTTGTTGAATGGGTCAGATTACCTAATTGGTGGGGCCTTTGATTTCGCCTCTATTTTTGATGAGTTTGATTTGGATGACAATATGGTCACCACTACTGAGAAGCTTAAAGCAAGGTGCTCTAGGCTCAAGGGATTAATTGATAAGGACAGAGAGATTTTAAGTGCTTCTTACAACCGGATTCGGGGTAGATATTGCGAAAATGGAAAAGTATGGATGTCGGATTGGTTTGATATTCATGCCATTGTGGATAGAGTAGGAACCGGCGATGCTTATGCGGCTGGTATTATTTATGGGCTGATGAATTTTGATGACAAGAAATTGGTCGCTCAATTTGGTACAGCGGCTTGTGCTTTAAAGCATACGATACCAGGGGATGCTAATTTGGTAGATAAAGAAGATATTCTTGCTTTGGCAAATGGTGAGTCAAACGGTCGGATCAAAAGATAAATTTTATGGCAAAATATTCGCGAATAGAGGTATTTCAGGAAATGACTAGAGTGGGCATGGTGCCACTTTTTTATCATTCAGATGTATCGACTGCCCTCAATATCGTCAAAGCATGCTATGAAGGTGGAGTCCGGACGGTGGAATTCACGAGCAGAGGAGATTTTGCTCATGAAGTCTTTGCCGAGATTAATAAGTATGCACTAGCGCACTTACCCCGCATGATGCTAGGAGTGGGGTCCGTGACAGATACAGCTGCAGCTTCGCTATATATGCAGCTTGGCGCCAGCTTTATCGTCACGCCTGTTCTAAGAGAAGACATTGCGATTGCTTGCAATCGCAGAAAGGTGCTTTGGTCGCCAGGCTGTGGATCCCTTACAGAAATAGCCAAAGCAGAGGAGTTGGGTTGTGAACTTGTCAAGTTATTCCCCGGAGATATCTATGGTCCTGGTTTCGTCAAAGGACTCAAAGGCCCCCAGCCCTGGACCAATATTATGCCTACAGGTGGCGTGTCTCCGGGAGAAGAAAGCCTACGGAGCTGGTTTACCGCAGGGGTTTCCTGTGTCGGAATGGGATCTAAGTTGATTTCAAAAGACATTGTCGAGAGCGGTGACATGGAAGCGCTCACGGAAAAAGTGAGACAATGTGTTCAATGGATTGCAGACATTAGAGAGGCTTGAAAAAGCTGGGCAAATTTCTCTTGTCGTTTGGGCCTGGGATCTTTGCCATTGGCTATACAATAGGTACTGGTAGCGTTACTTCTATGATAGTGGCAGGGAGTTCATTCGGAATGGACCTGCTTTGGGTATTAGCGCTGAGTTGTCTCTTTTCAGGAGGATTAATTTTCGTTTCAGGCCACTACTATCTGACCACTGGAGAAACCGTGTTATTCGCAGTTAGGAGACACCTGCCTTTGGGTAAAGTCATGGCAATAGCCATTATCATTTCGGTAGGTCTTGGTCAATGGAATTCTTTAATAGGCATTCTGGGCATTACCTCCAATGTGATTTTTGAAATCATTCAATTGAATTACCCCGCAGTTACTTCAAAGTATTGGGTAGTGCTAGCCATTGCGCTAGTGATCATAGGGGTATTCTACCTGCTTTTATTGAGAGGCAGTTATACAGTGTTTGAAAAAGTACTGGCCTTGTTCGTTTCCATGATGGGCCTTTCTTTCTTTTTTACATTGTTTTTTGTGATGCCTCTGCCCCTCGAAATAGTCAAGGGTTTGGTGCCGAAAATACCGAAAGTTGAAGGTGCAGGTATCCTGGTAACCGCTTTTGTTGGAACTACAATGGCAGCCGCCACATTCCTTTCCCGTCCGCTCTTTATCCAGGGGAAAGGCTGGGATTTAAACGATAGCATCACGCATCGCAACGACTCCATCGTAGCAGCTATTTTGATATTTATCATAAGTGGGTCCATTATGTCGGTGGCTGCTGGATCTCTTTACGGTTCAGGCATTGAGATCAACAAGGTATTGGACATGTCCGCTGCGCTAAGTCCGATGGTTGGCCGGTTCGCGGTGGCAATATTCTTTGTAGGCACCCTAAGTGCGGGGTTGTCATCCATTTTTCCATGCTTGATGATCGTGCCTCTAATGTTAGCCGACTATTCATCAGGGAAGCTCGATGTAAGCTCTAAGCAATTCAGAGCTGTTACTGGTTTTGCCAGTCTTTTGGCCTTGAGTATTCCCGTTTTCGGAGTGAACCCCATTAAGGGACAGATCCTTTCCCAGGTACTAAATGCATTTGGCTTACCACTAGTAGTGCTTGCTTTGTTCTTCCTCTGGAATAGAAAAGGAGCTATCCAAGGTCAAAAAGTATTACCAAATCTCCTGGTAATTGGTGCTCTCATTTTTGCATTGATTATCTGTTACAATGGGCTTACAGATATGCTTTAAATGAGCAGACCTCAATAATTGGCCTATATGGCTAAATGCTACTTGATTAAATCAGGACAACAGTCTTCAATTATTTCTGGATGATCTGGCAAGATCTCCTTGAATTCTTCAACTGTAAATCTTTGAGGGATGTGTTGAGGGCAATTCCAGTCAAAAGATTGGACATGGAAAATCAAAAGTCGCTCGACAACAGCTCCATAGTCTTCCGAGTGAAGGAGTTTGGCCAGTTCAGGGTTGTCCTTAGGGGATACAATTTCTGCTTCCGCCCAAATTTTCAGTCTGGTTCTAGTTGGATAATGCAATAGGATAAGAGATGCTTTTTTGGTTTCATTGAGGTTGCCGGTACTGATATATTGCAGGTTTCCTTTGAAATCGGCAAAACCAATGGTCTTGTCGTCAATGACCTTCAAGAAGCCTTTAGGTCCACCACGAAATTGAACATAAGGCCAACCGTCGGCATTTACTGTTGCCATGTAGAATCCATCTATCCTTTCAATGAGACCTTGTTCACGGGGACCAATGATAGACGGAGCAGGTATTCTGCTTTCGTATTTGGCGTACATCTCTCTGGATTCATGCTCTTCCTGAACTTTCTTAACAGCGTTTGTAAAGGATATCTCAGTATGCTTTTTCATTGCGATTTTGTCTAAAGTGTGGATGTCTGTATTTCAGATCTTGGAATTAATTGAAGCTACAGACGGTTTCATCATTATGGTAAAGCTTTTTATTAACCCGGAGAATGCCCAACATATCCAATTGGAGCATCGCCTCCTTGATTACTCTTTACAATTTGAAAAACACTACAGCGATGAAAAAAATCCTGTAATTGTGGAAGAGGATAAGGTTTATCGTGGATTTGACAAAATCGAAGAATTCTTCATTGATCTAAAGGAGTTCTACGATGCCTGGTATGAAGACAGGTGTGATAGGTATTATGAAGGTACCATTTGATATCTGGCACAGGCCGATGCTTATTCAGAGAAAGCCTTTCCAATCTCTTCTTGCGCCATTAAAGTCTGAAGCTCCTTCAAGGCTGTTGGGTCTTCTATGGTAGATGGCTCAGTGTAAGTCTTCCCGTCTGCGATAGCGCGCATAGTACCTCTAAGAATCTTACCGGATCTTGTCTTTGGCAACCTTTTGGTAATAGCCGCTTTTTTAAAACTTGCTACAGGACCTACTTGCTTGCGGACCATTTTAATGAGCTCATGTTCCAAGTCTTCAGAACTGATGCTGATGCCACCTTTTAATACTACAAACCCAACAGGCACTTGTCCTTTGAGTTCATCGGCAATGCCTATAACGGCACATTCTGCAACTGCTTCATGAGATGAAACCACCTCTTCAATGTCTGAGGTTGAGAGTCTATGTCCTGCGACATTGATGACGTCATCGATTCGTCCGGTAATGAATAAGTAGCCATCCTCGTCTTTATATCCACCATCTCCGGAGAAGTAGTAACCCTCAAAATGGTCTAAATACGAAGCTTGAAAACGTTTATTGTTTCGCCACAATGTAGGCAAGCAGCCCGGAGGCAATGGTAACTTAATGGCGACGGCTCCTTCCTCATTACTAGTTCTGGCATTGCCTTCTTCATCCAGGATTTGAATATTGTAGCCGCACACAGGCAATGAGGATGATCCAGGTTTTACCGCAACTGGTTCATATCCCAAAGGATTGCAGATCATCGGCCAACCGGATTCACTTTGCCACCAGTGGTCGATCACTTCAATTCCCAACAAATCCTTGAGCCATTCATAAGTAGATACGTCACACCTTTCACCTGCCAGGAATACATTGCGAAGACTCGAAAGATTTGATTTCTCTCGCTTTTTTCCATCTGGATCTTCTTTCTTGATAGCACGAATACCAGTTGGTGCGGTGAACAGTACGCTAACTTCATGTTTTTGTATGAGCTGCCAAAAGGTGCCAGCATCCGGGGTGAAAACCGGCTTTCCTTCGAAAAGAATCGTGCTACACCCATGAATCAGAGGAGCATATACAATGTAAGAGTGTCCAACTACCCAGCCTACATCGGAGGCCGCCCAATAAACTTCTCCCGGGTCCACATTGTACAGGTACTGCATGCTGTATTTCATGGCCACTGCATGACCGCCATTGTCACGAATAATTCCTTTGGGAGTCCCTGTGGTTCCTGAGGTGTATAATATGTATAGTGGGTCTGTAGCATCTACCGCTACTGGAGGAGCTGGAGTCGCTTTTGATAAAAGCGATCGCCAATCCAGATCTCTTCCTTCTTGCATTTCAGCAGTGACAAAAGGTCGCTGCCAAACCAGCACTTTCTCTACTTGATGCTCTGCTAATTCGATGGCTTCATCAACGAGGGGCTTATATTGAATTACCCGCTTGATCTCTATACCACCGCTGGCAGTAAGGAGGATTTTGGGTCTGGCATCATCAATGCGAATGGCCAACTCTCTCGCCGCAAATCCTCCAAATACCACAGAATGAATGGCGCCTAATCTTGCGCATGCCAGCATAGCAAATGTTACCTGCGGGATCATTGGCATGTAAATAATTACCGTATCCCCTTTTTGTAAGCCCTGGCTCGCAAGTAGCCCTGCTAGCTTGGCTGTTTCATCTAGCACCTCTTGATAGGTATAAGTCCGGCTTGTGAAACTGACGGGTGATTCATAGATAATCGCAGGTTGGTCGCCTCTTCCATTTTTCACATGATAGTCCAATGCTAAATAGGAAGTGTTGAGTTTGCCCCCTTCAAACCATCGATAAAATCCATTTTCATCCTGGCTCAGCCCTTTCGTAGGAGGCACAAACCAGTCAATGACTTGTGCTTGGTTCATCCAAAAGTCTTCCGGGTTATCCAGGCTTTGCTGATAATTCGATCGATAGTCTCCCATGATTTGTTTAGAGATTCATATCTACAACAACCCGCCCTTTAGATTCACCTTTTAGCATACCGTCAATGTAGGGGGCTAGTCCTTCTATAGAACAGTAGGTAGCCAAACTTTCAAGGTTTCGGATTTTCCATTCTTCCGCCAGCTTTTCCCAGACGCGCAGGCGGTCTTCTTTGGCGTATGTTGCAGAGTCAATGCCTATCAGGTTCACACCATTCAAAATGAATGGAAACACGGTAGTAGGTAAAACCGGCGAGCTGACAAGTCCACAAGCTGCCACATTTCCTTCTCTCTTACATCCTTTGATAAGAGTAGCCAGTGTATTACCACCCACAGTATCAATGGCGCCAGCCCATTGAGGTTTCATGAGTGGCTTGTTGGAGGGGTCGTCAATAAAAGTGCGATCGACTACTTGATGAGCTCCCAAGCCTTTGAGATAATCCGTCATGTCGGCCTTTCCCGATGAGGCAATTACTTCATAGCCCGCCTTAGCTAGTATTCCCACTGCCATACTGCCTACGCCACCTGTTGCACCACTGATGACGATGGCACCTTTGTCAGGCTTCTGACCCATTTTCTCCATTTTATGGAGACCGATACCGGTGGTAAGCCCTGCAGTGCCAATGATCATGCTTTCTTGCTTGGACAGGCCTTTTGGAAGCTTGATTACCCAGTCAGCAGGTACTCTGATGTATTCAGCGAAAGCGCCATCTGTATTCATTCCCAGGTCATAACTTGTGACCAGGACTTCATCACCCTCTTTGAAGTCAGACGAACTACTTTCACTTACCACCCCGGCGCCATCAATTCCGGGGGTGTGTGGGTATTTACGAGTCACCCCTTTATTCCCTGAGAAAGAGAGTGCATCCTTGTAGTTGAGGGCAGCGTAATGGATTTTGATGGTTACATCGCCTTCGGGCAGATCGTCAATGGTTCGCTCTTGAATGGATCGATGAAACTTTCCAGATTCATCTTCTTCAACGCGATAGGCGCGAAACTTAGAGTTACTCATGGGGTTTGGGTTATTGGGGAGAGGAATTTAAGGAAATTGTCGAATCTCTTTTAAGGTGAGGTGATATTAAATTGTAATTCCTTCTACCAAGGCAACTATCGGTTGTAAAGAAGATTCAAGCCATCCTGGAATACACAATCAACGCCAACCCTAGAATGAATGAAGAAAACATCAGGCCAATTAATAGATTGGTTCCTTTGGGTGCAGCCTTGAATTCCTTCCAAACAAAGACGCCCCAGGCAGCTGCGACCATGGTAGCCCCTTGCCCTAAGCCATAGGAAATGGCAAATCCAGCCTTTTCGGTGGCAATCATGCTCAGAGACATGCCAATGCCCCAGATAATACCACCTAGGATGCCAATACTGTGGGATTTTGTATTGCCCATACTGAAGTAATCACGGTAGGAGACCACCGGTCCGGATATTGGTTTTTTCATGAACCAAGAGTTCCATAGGAAATTGGATGCCAGTATACCTAATGAAAAGATGAATACTGCCGTGTAAGGTGTAAATAGACCAACCTCTGGTTGAGCGAAATCAGTGGAGACAGAGTTCGCCACAAATCGAAAGAAAAAGCCCATCAATAAACCTCCAGCGACTGCCAGCAATAGTCCTTTTGTGGTATCTGCTGATTTTTGATTAGGTAATCTTTTGTAAGCAATGGCATCCAATATGATGGCGATCACTACCAATGACACTCCTGAGAACAATATAATTGGGTCACCCACCGGAGTAGCCAAATAGTTCACTATCACTCCTAACACCAAAGCAATTCCGATCCCAACTGGAAAAGCAACAGCCATCCCGGCTATTGAGATGGCAGCTACAACCAATAAATTGGCCAGGTTGAAGATGATGCCACCAATAAATGCAGAGAGGAAAGCTGCACTTGTTCCCTGGTTCAGGTCTTCAATGAAACCTCTTCCATCAGGTCCGGTATTACCCAATGTCAGACCGAAAACCAATGTCAGTATGACTATGCCTAATACATAATCCCAATAAAATAGAGGGAAAGCCCAGGTCTTGCTAGCGAGCTTTTGTGTGTTTGCCCATGAACCCCAGGCTAACATGGTGAATATACATAATATGACGGCTGTTGTGTAGGTGGCAGGTATGAACATCGTGACTGAATTATGATTGAGAAATAAGGTCTTCTTTAGTTGGAATGGAATTTTGTGCCCCCAGAATCCCCACTGAAGAAGCAGCGGCTTTGTGGCCAAACTCGATGGATGCTTTTAGTGATTTTCCTTCATTGAGAGCGACAAGGAGTGCTCCATTAAATGTGTCCCCGGCGGCAGTTGTATCTACCACTTTTGTTGGTGATGCTGGCACTCGCTCATCCAGGTGATTATTTAAAACATAGGCTCCATCACCTCCCATGGTGATGATTACATTCTGCACACCACTTGCTCTAAGGGCCAAGGCAGCTTTCTGTGCACTTTCATCATCCTTCACGGGAATGCCAGTCAACAATTCAGCTTCTATGGCATTAGGTGTGATCATGTACAAATCCTTAAGGACAGCCGCAGGTAAAGCCTGTGCAGGTGCGGGGTTTAGAATAAGTCGAAAATCATTTGCTTTTGCGAGTTGTGCTAAGTGAGCAACAGTTTCAATTGGTGTTTCCAGCTGCACCAGGAGAAGTGAGTCTTTAGGTAGTTCTGATTGTAAAGGGGACATATGCTCAGGCATTAACTTTTCGTTAGCACCTAGTGAGACGGAAATGGAGTTCTCTCCTTTTTCATCGACCAGAATCAAGGCGACCCCAGAGGGCATTTCATCATCAATTGATATGTGTTCGGTATCAATATGCTCTTTCCGAAATCCGTCAATTGCTTCTTTTCCAAAAGCATCGTTACCAACCCTTGCAAGAAATATCACGTCACCCCCGAGGCGAGCTGCTGCAACAGCCTGATTTGCTCCCTTGCCACCAGCATTCATAGTGAATTTGCCACCGATTACAGTTTCTCCGGGTAATGGTAAATGACCTGACTTGATCACCATGTCGGTGTTGCTACTGCCGATGACTGCTACTTTTCTATGGCTCATTTTTTTGTTAGATGATTATCTGTTAGTATTGCACAATCGATTGTGCAAAATAAAACATTTTCTGAAATAATTAATATCCTGGATCTGACTGATTTATAAAGCGACTTAAATAAATGACTATAAAAGAGCTTGCCACCGAATTGAACATGTCGACGACTACAGTGTCGAGGGTCCTTACAGGTCAGGAAAAGAAGTATCGGATTAGCGATAAGACCGCCCAAATAGTTCGAGATAAGATTGATGCGTTAGGCTTTGCCCCTAATCAAATAGCTAGAAATCTACGATTACAAAAGACCAACACCATCGGACTGGTCATTCCGGATATCAGCAATCAATTTTTCGCTAACCTGGCCCGTGCGATTGAGGAGGAATTACGCAAACGTGGTAAGATGGTGCTATTATGCGACACCAAGGATTCTACTTCACTGGAAGAGCAATCCTTGGAGCTGTTGATGGCAAGAAAGGTAGATGGTTTGCTAGTAGCACCAGTTGGTAATCATTGGGAGCATCTTTCAAAACATGCTAATGTACCGATAGTCTTAATAGACCGTCATTTCGAAGAGGACCGATTCCCCTACGTTTCAACAGATAACTATGATGGTGCGTATCAGGCTACGAACTATCTCATCGCTCAGGGCCATCGAAACATTGCTTGCATTCAAGGTATTCCGGGAACTTCTGCCAATCATGGCAGGGTAAGCGGATTCAAAGCTGCCTTGAAAGAAAACCAACTGATTATGGATGACTCCTTGATTGTTGGAGACGATTACAGTGTTGAAAATGGATACACTTCCACCCAGAGCTTATTGCAAAGAGAACCTAGACCTACCGCCATTTTCGCCATGAATAACCAAATAGCCATTGGTGTTTTGAAGGCCACCGGAGAGTCTCATGTCCAGGTGCCCGAAGACATTTCACTGGTATCGTTTGATGAACAAACGTATTTCGAATTGCTTTCGCCACCACTCACATCAGTAAAGCAGCCCATGATGGAGATAGGGAAGAAATCAGTCGATCTGCTTTTTCAGAGGCTGGAAGGAAAAGAAGTACAAAGCTGTGAGTTAAAGCCAGAATTGATCCTCCGTTCCTCAGTAAAATCAATACCAGTCTTATGAACGTGTCCTTTTCCATCCATTCACCAAAACATTAGATTATGAATTCTTTTAAAACCCTATTGCTTGTATCAACTCTGCTCACCGTAGGCTGCCAAAAAGCGCCAGAAAAAGAACAAGCGCTAAACCCCGTGAAGCTCATTTTTGATACGGACTTTGGCGGAGATGCGGACGATCTTGGGGCGCTGGCTATGCTTAACCATTTTCAAAATAAGGGTGAGGTTGATCTTTTGGCCGTGATGTGTTGGAATGTAGAGAGGTACTCCGTTAAAGCGATAGATGCCGTAAATACCTATTATGGTAATCCTAACATTCCTATTGGCTTACGTAAGCCTGGCTTTCACGAAACTCCATGGAATCACACGAAGGTGTTGGCTGATAGCCTAGAACATGATGTTAATAGAGACAATGTTCCGGAGACTACAGACCTCTACAGAAAAATACTGAGCAAGAGCGAGGACAAAAGCATAGTGATTGTAACAGTCGGGCCTCTATTGAATATCCAGAACCTAATCGATTCTGAGTCTGATGAGTATTCGGATATGAATGGATATGATCTCATTCATGCTAAGGTGAAAGAGTTTGTGATCATGGGTGGCAATTTCCCAACAAGCGAGGATGAATGGAACTTTAACGGAGACATGCCTGGTGTCACAAAGTACGTGGTTGAAAAATTGACCTTGCCCATCACTTTTTCCGGTGCCGAATTAGGAGCGGAAATCCGGACAGGTGAAGTATTCAACGACTTACCAAAGGACTCGCCTTTGTATTTGGGATTTTATCACTTCAGTAAATATGCTCCATGGATGAATCATCAATTTGAGGGCGCCATTTATGACAATGCCACATTTGATCAGACAGCAGTCATCTATGCCATCCGTGGTGGCGTAGGGAAGTACTGGACCAAAGTAGAGAATGGGAGATGTGTCCCAAATGAAAAAGGTGGTAATACCTGGGTAGAGGAAGCCAACTCTAATCATTCCTATCTGGTGAGAGAGATGGCCCTTCCTGAGATTGAGGAAGAGATGGAAAACTTCATGCTCGGCAAATTTTAAGAATGATGAAAATACTTTATATACTTCCATTAGTTGTCGCTTCTGTTCTTCAAGCACAAGAAAAGGTTATCCTTGATACGGACCCATCCTTTGATCCTGATGATGCAGGCTGCATCGCTATGCTGCATAGTATGGCTACAAATGGTGAATGTGAAATCCTCGCTATGATCAATTCCACCAATCAAAAGGAATCCGCACTTTGTATGAGCAGTATCAACTATTTCTACAACAGAAAAGCGATCCCCATTGGCGATTACAAGGGTTACGCTGAAAAAATCAATGCAACCGAGAATACTTATGACTTCCATATAGCCAAGGACTATCCGCGTGAAATTGAGAAATGGGAAGACACCAATGATGGTGTAAAGCTTTATCGGGAGATTCTGGAGAGCGCTAAGGACAAGAGCATGACGGTCATCATTGTAGGTACGATGCATAATTTCTATGGATTACTTCAATCCGAAGCGGACGAGTTCAGTAAGAAGTCCGGCGTGCAATTGGTGGAGGAAAAAGTAAAACTTGTGGCTACTATGGGGGGCAATTTTTTGGATAACAAAGGCTATGACCGAACCAACTGGGGCGGGTCAGATAAGCTTTGCTCCTATACTGATTGGTCGTGCTTGAATGAAGAGCGAAATCGCATGTGTCGATATGTTATCGAAAACTGTCCAGCACCTTTTATCGCTTCTGGCTGGGAAAATGGTAATGGAGATTATTATGATGCTAAGAATGGCAATGTCATGAGCGGCCAGGGACTAAAATCATTGCCTGAAAACCATATCATCAGGAAGAGTTATGAAAAACACTTTGAGTATCGTGGAGGGGATGAGGACATTAGTAGGCACAGTAATGATCAATGCGCGCTGCATTATGCCATTAGAGGTGAAGGACAGAATTATACGGCTTATACGGATGGCCGAATCACCTTGACTGAAAGTGGTAGGTGCAAATGGGATACTGATGTCAATAGACAGCAAGGCCATATTCAAAAGAATCGAGAGGATGCACTAATTGCCGCGGAGATAGAAGATTTAATGATGCAGGAGGTACCTCAAGCAGATAACACACCACCTACCTCACCAAAAGGAATTAGAGTAGAGCAAATTGATGGAGAAAACTCACTTCGCTGGGTAGAATCTGAAGATGATACAAAAGGTAGTTGGGTAGTAGCCTATGACGTATACAAAAACGAAAAGCTGTTGGCACGTACCTACGGAACACGCCTGCGCTTAAATGCGCCTACGGCTGGAGAATATACGATTGTGGCTGTCAATGCTTCTGGTACAATGAGCACCCCTACTACTTTCAAATCGAATTAATTCGCTGCTATTTGATTTATAGTGAATGGCATTGCCTTTCATCACAAATCCTTAGTTCATCAAAACAATCTGTAGGGCGCTTTTGTCTCACAAAGGATTCCAAGACCTACTACTTTGAGACGTACACCGAAACTGGCCGTTTTGGCCACAATAGCTATACTTAGTATTTCCTTTGCCTTTGCGCAGCGGCCAGGAGGCCCACCATCTGGCGCAAGGGGAAAAGCGGCTCCTCAGGTAGGGTACGGAAAGTTCAGTGGTAGTGTCCTCGATGAGAATGGAGCTCCTGTTCCTTATGCTACCATTCGGATTACCTCAACAGCTGATGAGAAGCTTATCAATGGTACCATTACGGATGAAAATGGAAAATGGGTCATAAGGAATGTGCCGGAAGGAGAGTTTAATATTCAGATTTCTTTTATCGGATATGATGCCGCCAACAAAGGTCCATTCACAATTACGGGTAAAGGCGAATCATACAGTTTGGATAAGCTCGAACTAGCCCCATCTGCTATTGCGTTGGATCAGGTGGTAGTAGAAGGGGAGCGGGAACTTATTGAAGATAAGGTAGATAGGATTGTATATAATGCCGAACAGGATAACACTACCGCTGGTGGAGATGCCTCAGATGTACTGAGAAGGGTACCATTGCTGTCTGTAGATCTTGATGGTAACGTCTCGCTTAGAGGGAGTAATAACATCACGGTCCTGATTGATGGAAAACCTTCTACCATTACCGCGGGCAACCTGGCTGATGCGCTCAAGCAAATCCCTGCGGAGGAGATCAAGTCGGTGGAAGTGATTACTTCGCCCTCTGCCAGATATGATGCAGAAGGTACCGGCGGAATTATCAATATCGTAACAAAGAAGAATAACCTTGAGGGAGGCACGCTTTCAGTCAATACCGGAGTAGGCTATCAAGGATCGAACCTACGACTCAACTCAGGTTATAGAACTGGTAAGTTGGGTTTGACATTAGGCGGTTTTGGATATGCAGGATATAATATCCGAGGCTCAATTGATAACAATCAAATTGCCACCGACGCATCTGGTGTGGAGTTGTCGAGAACTAATCAATTTGCTGAGACCATTAGCTCCAGAATTTCTGGTCGATACAACTTCGGTTGGGACTATACTTTTAATAAGTATCATTTCATCGGTGGGGGTGTCAACTACAGAATATTTGATGCTCGAAATGATCAGGATGACAGGTTAACGGAGATTACCAATAGCGCCTCATCCACTTCCTTACTGCAAGATGTATTCACGCTCACCAACTCCAATAGTGTGGATGTGAACTTCAATTACATCAGATCATTCGAGGAGGAAGGAAAAGAGATCAGTTTGATCTCATTGTATAGCCAGGATGCCAGAAACAATGATTTTACCATCGATAATATTGGGGATAGCCCCACTGGAACCAAAAATGAGAATAAAAGCTTCAATCGCGAGTTTACGCTGCAATTAGACTATGTAGAGCCTATTGGTGACAAAGCTAAGTTTGAGACAGGCCTTAAAAATATCCGTCGGATCGTCACCAGTGATTTTGAGTTATTCAGTCGTGATGGGGCTGGCCCTTATGTCTCGGTAGTCGGGGCAAGCTTCAATGATGATTTCAGATATGTTCAAAATGTCTCTGCTGGGTATGTTTCGGGGCTTGTAGAGCTGCCCTCTGACTTTACTATACAGGCTGGAGGGAGATATGAGTATACGACGATAGAAGCTAATTTCTCCGATGAGGTGGATCTTGAAATCGGTGATTATGGCTCGTTTATTCCAAGTGTTAATCTATCAAAGAAACTCGCCAATAATCAAACGCTTAAGTTTGGTTATTCCAGAAGACTGGCCCGTCCAAGCTTACAGTTTTTGAATCCAAATATTAATGCTGCCAACCCACTGAATATCTCCCAAGGGAATCCAAACCTTGAACCAGAATTCACAGACCAGGTAGAGCTATCAATCGGCAGTTTTAAGCGTAGTACCTCTTTGAACATATCTGTCTTTGTCAGATCAACCAATGGCAGTATTCAGGCTGTTCGGGAGACCATTGGTCAGGACACAGTTTATACCACTTACCAAAACATAGGCGAGGAAGATGCTTATGGCGTAAATGCTTTCGGAAGCATAAGAAAGGGGAAGCTCACTTTGAATGGGGGTATCGATGCTTTTTATGCGGTGCTCACTAACAATATTGATGACCCACTCTTCAATGCTCAGAATGAAGGATTTGTTTTTAACACCAGGGTTTTTGGAAGCTATAAGCTTTCAGAGAAGTGGGTATTGCAGATGTTCGGGTTCTATCGAAGCTCCAGGGTGCAATTGCAAGGATTTACCAATCCATTTTACATCTACAGCCTGAGTATCAACCGCAACTTTAAGGATAAGAAAGGTAGCATCGGATTAGGAGCTAACAATTTTGCCACTCCCAGGAGTTTACTTGACTCGGAAGTCGATACTCCCTTCCTGATTCAAAGAAACAGACGCGAGCTTCAGTTACTAAACTTCAGGATCAACTTCAGCTATCGAATCGGCAAGCTTACTCAGCGTGCAGCTAAGAAGGTGAAGAAAGTGTCTAATGATGACTTGAAAGAGGGGGGAGGAAATGATGATGGTGGAGACGGTGGTTGATTTCACCCCATCAGATAAGATTTCGTTTCCGTTAATACCTAATTAGGGCCGAATTGGATTTAAATCCTGTGTTTTATGCTCGAAATGAAGTATCTATTGTATAAATCTTCCTAACTCATGAAGGACATATCGAGAGCTTACATCGTTGCTCTTGTCGTGATCGCTTCCATCATCACGTTTGGACAATACCTGCTACAGTTGACTATTCAAAATAGTGAAGTCGACTCCCGTATTATCAACATTTCGGGCCGCCAAAGGATGCTATCTCAAAAGATTTCTAAATCGGCTTATGGGATAGTATATGCTGATGAGCAGACAATGCGCCAGAAAAGTCTCAAAGAGCTCGAAGAGGCCTACAAGTTGTGGTCTTCATCTCATAGCCAATTACAAATTGGGGGAGAGGATCTGTCGATAGACGAAACACATCAATCAGAGACTATCAAAAGCCTCTTTGCAGAGATCAAACCCTATTACCAATATATGGAAATAGGTGTTCTGGGATTATTGGAGCAACCCTCCGATTCGAGTCTATCTAAATCGAAATACCAGGAGCATCTCGCCTTTATCCTGCAAAATGAAAAAGACTTTTTGAGGATCATGGATGCCATTACATTCCAATTCGATGAGGAGGCGCAGCGACGGATTGAAGATATTTCAAGAGCGGAATATGTGCTGTATTTCATTGCAATAGTGGCACTGATTTTAGAGGGGCTCTTTATTTTCAGGCCAGCTATTTCAAGGCTGAAACAAAGCCTCGATCAACTCCTGATAAAGGAAAAGGCCCTAGCAAAAGCTGAGGAACGTAAGAAGTACATCAAGGAGCTTGAGAGTAAAAATGAAGAGCTTCGGCAATTTTCTTATATCACCTCTCATGATCTGCAGGAGCCTGTCAGAAATATCATGGGGCATGCTAATCTTTTGAAGTCCAGACACTCTTCCTCGCTGAATGAGGAGGGTCAAATGATTCTGGGATTTATGGAGGAGTCAGCCACTCAGATGAGCAATTTGATAAAAGACCTGCTCATGTATTCCCGTGTTGGTCAGTCTAAGGATCTGGAAGAAGTGAATTGTCATGAGTTGGTGAGTGATATTTTGGCTGGCATGAACTTTAGTATTGAAGAATCAGGGGCTAAAGTTGATGTAGAGCCATTGCCTAGAGTTCAAGGGTATCCTTTTGATCTGAAAGTGCTTTTCCAGAACCTGATTTCTAATGCCATCAAGTATCGAAAGCCAGAGGGTCAGCATCATATTGAAGTCCGGAGTACCATGAAGAATGGGTTTTATTATTTCACTGTCTCAGATAATGGAATCGGTATCTCAGATACTTACTTCAAGAAGGTCTTTGAGGTCTTTCAAAGGCTTCATACAAATGAGGAATTTGAAGGCACCGGAATAGGGT
Source organism: uncultured Roseivirgaceae bacterium (assembly GCA_964653795.1). Classification (GTDB taxonomy): domain Bacteria; phylum Bacteroidota; class Bacteroidia; order Cytophagales; family Cyclobacteriaceae; genus JAWPMT01. The sequence goes on from CAZZHO010000004.1 coordinate 41,697, forward strand.
TGGCGATGTGTAAGAAGGTGGTAGAAAAACACAGTGGAGAAATATGGGTGGAGTCAAGCCTGGGTGAAGGTTCTGCTTTCCATTTCACAATACCAATTAGTTAGTTGTTATCTTTATGTGAGTGAACAGGAGGTTGAACAGAATATTGCTCATAGACGATAGCGCATCTACTAACTTTTTAAACGAGGTAATACTTCGTGATTTGGACTGTGCGGAGCATATTGATCAATGTCGAAACGGTATTGAGGCCTTGAACTATTTGCAAACGTCCATTGAAGGAGTATATCCACAGCCAGATATCATTTTCCTGGATATCAATATGCCTAAAATGAATGGATGGGAATTTCTCGGAGAGTATGAGAATCTTTCCCCAGATTTTCGGGGTAAGATATTGATGGTGATGCTTACCTCTTCGGCCAATCCAGATGATAAGGAACTAGCCAACTCCACCGACACTGTTCACTGCTTCCTGAACAAGCCTTTGACAGAAGAAGGAGTAAAAGGTGTTTTGTTCGATTATTTTGGGTGGACCGAATAGGTATCTCTTGGATCTCTAAAGGTCTAGTATCAAATGACCTCCTTTTGCCCTGGAGACACACAAGCAGATCTTTTCGTTCTCAAGTTTTTCCACTTCAGTGAGCACTGCATCCCGATGATCGACTTCACCCTCTACAACACTCGTGATACAAGTGCCACAGGTGCCTTGTAAACAAGCATAATTGACGGAGACATTTTCTAATTCTACCATATCGATAATGCTGCGATTAGCTGGAACTTTGATGGTCTTTCCACTTTTCTGTAGTGTCAGGCTAAATTCCTTAGGTGCCAAAAGCGCTGTTTGATCGGATGAGAAAAGCTCTTGCTTGATTTGTGTCGTATTCCATCCAAGTTCAAGGGCCATGGATTTCACCCATCTGTTGAATCCAGAAGGTCCGCAGCAATAGATTAAGGTATCCGGGTTGGGATCACTGAGTACTTTCTGAAGATCTATTTCTGGTTGATCTCCCTTGTTTATATGAAGGTCAACCATCGGCGCAAAAGACCACTGTTGAAGCTCGTAGGAAAATGGTATTTCATCCTCATGTCTGGCACAAATATGAAACTCGAAGTGTTTGTCCAATTCATCCAAACGATGAGCCATGGATAGGAGGGGGGTAATGCCGATTCCGCCTGAAATCAGTATGTAGCGCTTTACATTTTCGTATAGGACGAAGTTGTTTTTAGGGAGTGAGATCTTAAGTTCCATACCTTCCTGGAGTTCATGCATCTCGATCGACCCTCCATGCCCGTTCAATTCTCGTTTTACGGCTATTTCATATCGATTAGACTCATGTTGTGAATTAACCAGAGAGTATGACCGGGTCTTGCCACTTGGTAGTTTGATGTCAATGTGAGCACCTGCAGCGAAGGGCGGCAATGGCTGTCTTTCTGCACTTTCCAGTATAAAGGACTTAATGTTTTCTGTTTGATCGGTGATCTTCACAATAGATGCCTTTAGCTCCAACTGTGCGTTCCGTTTGTTTTCTTCCAGCCTGTCTTTGAAGTCAAAATCTGGTTTTGATACCACACTTCGTTCTGGTATGTTCTGCCTGGTAAAAATGCCGTTTCCAAGATCCCATACCTTCTTGTACTTATACCACGGCACATGGGGTAAGAAGTGGTGCATGGCATGCTGCTCTTGACCTAGTAAGGACCGAAGTAAAAAATGCTTTCGCTCTTTCATCACATAGGTAGACTCAAACGGAAATTCGTCCCATTTCACACCATCAGGATGTTGGATGTGGGCAAAAGTATAAGCGGTGTAAGCCTGACCAATTCTTGTTGGAATGTAGAAGAGCATCAAGAATTCAAACCAATAAGGACTTGCGAACCAAGCGGCATTGAAAGCGATAAAGCCAACAATCGAAAAATAGGTGGCAAGCCTCAACTTAGAAGGCATACGGCTCCATCCTTTGGTGAACAGCCAATAGATCCAAGCGATATCAAATACCAGTAAAATCAAATATCCGAATGGGTAGTATCTGGTGGGTATAGATACCAAAATGCTGTCTGGGTCCAAATCATCATCACCAACATAGCGATGATGTGTCATATGCAAAAAGCGATAGACTGAGGCGAGCATAAAAGGGAAAAGCAAAAAGGCTGATATCGTGCCCAGGGCATCGTTTAAGAACTTATTGGAGGAAGCAGCTTGGTGAGTAGAATCATGAAGAGGGGTGAATGCCAGGTAAGAGCAAAACCCCATCAGCGGCACTATCAGCCAAAGCGGCGCAGCCAGGTAAAAGTAGGCCAGCGATCCACCAACAAAACCTCCATATGCCAAGACAATAAGCCCTATTTGATAACCTGAAAACAGGGGTACTTTGGACACTTGTTTATAATCGGGATCATTGACGACCTGATTTATGACTTCACGGACCTGACTGCTGTTGATGGTAATGCTCATGCTATCACTTTCTTCTCCTAATACAATGGTATTAGAATTTTGGATCAACTTTTAGACGCGGCCGTCTAATAGCTAGGGCTTACCACTGAGATTGAATTGCTGGAACATAGTTGAGAGCTCCATCACGTAGTTTTCTAACCATTCAAAAGTGAAAGAGTCGAAGGTTGCTTTCAGTAGGAGGTTTTCGGTGAAGAAGTGGATGAAGGTGCTTACAAAAGATAGATTATCCTCTAGTTCAAAGAAGAGGGCCCATTGATTGATGACAGCCTTCTCATAGTTGTCGAAAGCACTGTTCAGCGTTTTTTCATAATCGGGTTTGTCTCGATTCAGGCGCAGCTGCTTGTGGAAGAAAATGTCGTATTTATACTCCAGGGCCATATTCAATAAATCAGGATTGATGCTTTCGCAGCCTTCTATGTTGATAGCAAATTCCTCAGATCGATGGATGTGCCACTGATGCAGCGCATTCAGGTACAGCGGGAATTCACCGAAGTAGTGGTAAAACGATGACTTGTTCTTGTTGACGAATCTGCTGATTAATTCGACATTGATGGCGTCAAACCCCAACTCCGCTACAAGCGCATAGCCGTTTAAAATCCACTCCTGTCTATTCTTGTTTTCAGCAGCCACAGACTGTAAAGATAGCTACAGTCACTATCGAAGGTTCAGTTGCCACGAGATACCATATTTATCTTCACACCAACCGAATTTTTTACCAAAGCCATAGTTCTCCTTGCCATAATCATCAAGTGGTACCATTACCTGACCACCATTGGAAGAGAGACTTTCGAAAATGGATTCAATTTCCTCTGCAGTATCACAATCGACGAACAGCGAAACGCCAGGAGTGAATGACCAGGCATGATTGAAATTGCTTTCTGACACGCCGTAATCCACGCCATTCAAAGTGAAAACACCGTATTTAATAAGTTCAGGGGTTCCACCGGCCTCTCCCTCGTTGTACCTTTTGATCTCTTTGATAGCTGAATTGGGGAATAAAGAAGTGTAGAAATTGATGGCTTCTTCGGCTTTGCCACATTGGTCACCGACGAAGGTTAAAAAAGTGGAAATGTTCATCTCAAAAAATCTTATGTCTTAGGGTAAGATACTGAAGCGATATCAGGAGAGCAACTGGTTGTAGACGCAGCGATCAAAAGACTATCTGATGTTAATGAATCAAATACTTTAATTTCTGATGGACCTTCGGGTCCGCTTTTTCGTAAACAGGTCAAAACATCATCCCATGAAATCCGCACTTCTGATTCTTTTTGTTTCTCTCACCATATCACCAGCCAAATTGCCCGACCTCAATGCTAAGGTGATTGAATACGTCAATAAAAACATGGGGAAGAAGGTCAGTCGTGGTGAGTGTTGGGACTTGGCAGCAGGCGCCTTGGCTTATTCCAAAGCGTATTTCGACCGAAGCTCTATGAAGACCATCACCACTTACGGCAAGCAATTGAATCCAAAAAAGGATGAGATTTTACCTGGTGATATGATCCAATTCAAGAAAGTGAAGATGAAATGGAAAGAGGGCAATGCTACCTATGAGTCTGCTCTTGGTATGCCAGATCATACTGCAATTGTTTATAAGGTAAATGGCCCCGGGGACTATGAGATTGCTCACCAAAATACCAGCGACTGGGGAAAGAAAGTAGGGGTCAATAACTTAAAACTCGAACGAGTGACAGGGGGCAGTATGAAGTTTTACCGACCGGTTGCTTCCAAGTCGGAAATGTAGAATCAGCTCCAACCGGTCCTTCAGCTAACCACTCAAATCCTTAGCCAGTTTCTCCGGGAACTCCGTGAAGATGCCGTCAATTCCTTGCCTGGCTAATGTGTCCATTTCGAACTTAGTATTGATTGTTTGCACATAATCTCCTTCGTACTTCCAGGCCCAGATTTTTTTGCCTCTCTTCTGAGCGTGATTAATTACCCTTTTGGAGAGTACATTGATGGCTCCATATTTTTCAGGTAGCATTAAGACGTCCGATTTGATGGGAAAGAGCCCATCGAGATATACAAAACTGCTATAGAGCATTCGCTTTGCTTCATTTTTAGGTACGCCATACTGCCAATGAGGCTTTCTGACTTTCAGTGCCTGTATGATTTCATCGTATTCACTGACAATAATGAAATCGCCTTGATGAAACGCCTCGTCTACCAACTCCACTAAAACTTCGACAACCCTGGGGTCTTTGGTATGGACGTCTAAAAGAAGTTTGGCTTTTGGAAAGGTTGTGAAGACTGTCCTTAATTCAGGAATGGCAACTGTAGATGACCGGTGAGTGAACTCCCCCTTCTTTTGGAAGTTGTGTCCTGCGTTGAGTTGCTTTACCTCTTGTAGTGTCAAATTGTAAATCATGAGATCCTCTCCGGTCGTTCTTTTGGTATTATAGTCATGAAATAATACCAGCTCATGATCAGAGGTCATTTGTATATCCATTTCAATGCGCCAATTAGCGTTGACTTGTTGGCAATGGCGGATGCCCTCTATAGTATTTTCTGGATTTTCTCCGCTTCCGCAACTGTAGCAGATTATTTCCATCTCTGATTTTTAGAAACCAGGTAAATATCTAGTCATCAGTTGGAAGATCTATTTACATATGTAAAGAAGTGCTCACCATCTTCTTCCGTATCCTGCTCAGCTGTGTAGGAGAGATTCCAAGGTAGGAAGCGATATAATATTGTGGTATTTGGTTCTCGAGGGTAGGGAATCTCTCTCTGAGTAGTTGATATCTTTTTTCGGCATCAAATACCGCTTGTTCTATTAGTTTTTGTTCTTTCTCAACATAGTAGAATTCAGCGATTTTCCTACCTATTCTTTCCAAAGAATGGTACCGATCATATAGCTCAAGAATTCGGGGATAAGAGGCTACCAGTAGGGTGCAATCTGTCAGTGCCTGATGATTGATCTTGGTCGGTGCATTGCTGATCAACGATGTGTAAGCGCCTATCATGTTGGGTGCCATGAAAAATTGCTTGCTAAATTCCTTCCCACCTGAGCCGGTAAAGAAAGCCCGGATGATGCCCTCTTGCAGGAAGCCGACTTTATTTGAGTATTCACCTTCTTGGGTGAATAGTTGATCTTTTTCCAGTTTTTTAGGCTTGAAACAATTCTTGAGTTCCTCTAATATCTTTTTATCAATAGTCCCAAACTTGCTAATAAACTGTTCCAGATCTTCCATGGATCTTGAAGTTACAAAGCATCAACTTGAAGTTCAGTGCCTTCTTTGTAACAAAGAGTCGACGCTAAGCTTACCACCTCCAATGAAAAAGAAAGAAGTGAAAATTAGGAACAGGTAAAAGGAATCTGTTCTGATGTTACCATCCAGCATAATGAAGTTGATCACGCACATTGTGATCATCAGTGGAATAGCACTTAACCTGGTGTAGAGGCCTAAGGCAAGACAAAGCCCACAGATTAGCTCTGAAGATTTACCTATGTAGGCCATGATGGTTGGTAATGGCATTCCGACTTTGGTTAGCCATTCAAAATAGCCAGCCATCTGGTCTGAGTTAAACATTTCCCATCCAAATGAAAAAATAATCAACCCGCTTATGACCCGAATGATGTCCAACCCAACAGGAAGTGTATCGTTTGATTTTATAAGTTCTCTTATCATTTTTTCTCCAATTAGTTATCGGAGAATGAATTTATTTACCGCTAGGAATCAGCATCAATGTCATTTGTAAAATGCTCGTAAAATGAATGTAAAAATTGCTTTTAGCTTCTTCAATGGACTGAAATTGAGCTACATATGTTTTGCTGGCTCTTTAGTCCTTGTTTTCATTTCGGCTCTTTTTATTCAAGTCCCGGATAAGGAATTACAAGAAGAGCAGACCCATTTGGCAGTGAGATCTATTGGCGATGAGTTGCTTAAGTCCGATGCTGATTTTAGTACGCCAGTTCCACCTGTAGAGCGAAAAACTTCAGAGGCTTTGAGGTTGAACTTCGATGCACCAATTGCCATAGATCCGGATCGTTTAGCAGCGCTTTCTTTGAAATACCTGCATGCGGGCATTGTAGGAAAGGCCATTGTCAAAGTGCTGAAATCGGATTCTGGGGAAGTCGTCTACGGTTTTGAAATTGACAACTTTAGTAAGACGGAAATACCATGCTTGGGAAGGGTGTTACCAAAGGCTCAGTATTACATCGAGGTAAGTTTTTACCCTGATCCAAGGGTAATGTTGGTGCATTCAAATACGCGTGCTTTTGGCACTGCAGGTGCGTCTATAGTTTTTGTTGTGCTGGGATTTTTATTTGTAAGGAATAGCAAAACTTCCCAGGGCATTCAAAAGGAGATATGTTGGAATGGCATCCGATTAGACCTGGATCATAGCCAAGTCATTGCAAGTGACCACCACAGTATTCAGTTGACGAGTAAAGAGTCTCAGATACTCACCATTTTATTAGAACATAAAGGGTACTTGGTTTCCAGAGATTTTTTCCTTCAACACATTTGGGAAAAAGAAGGGGTGATTACCGATAGAAGTTTGGACATGTATATATCGCGCCTCAGAAAGAAGCTGAAAGTACTGCCACATATTGAAATTGCCAATCAGCACGGTAAAGGGTATTACTTGAAGAGTACAAACGATTCTTAGTCCATGGGAAGGGTTATTGGGAGACTAAACAGCCCGCTATTCATCTATTTTGATATTCGCCTCTTTTAAGTACACCTCAATCTTACTTTGCTCTTTGGTCTGGACCGGAAAGTTGTAATATTTCCAGAAGTCAGGGTCATAGGGCTTGGCCTGATTTTCTACGCTTTGAGTATGATCTAGATTATCGGTGAATGAGTATGCTTCCAAATCTGCAATAACCACTTTGTTGATGAACAATTCTTTTTTTGGATACTTGGTGAAAATCAATTTTTTACTTTCGGGGCCTTTAAATATCTGCCATACATCTTCTTCTTTTTGATACTTCAGGTACCATTTTCCTTTGAAGTACTGATATTCAAATACAAGGTTATAGTACTGTTCTTGCTGACCGTTGGCAAGCCTGCGTTTGTAGTACCTTTTGCTTTGAGCTCTCCTTGAGTAGTCAATTTTTATGAAAGCATAGCTGTCAACATCTATGAAGAATTGAGCTTCATAGAAGGGTTTATTTACCGCGTTGATTTTGTAAGCGAGCTTTTCTCCAATGGGAACAACCGATTCTACTTCATATTTCCATCCATTTTTTGCTTTGATTGGACCATAATCGAACCGGATGAAGTCATCTTCGACCAAGTCGATGATGGAGTTTTTTCGTTCCCATTGATCGTTCCAGGGATGCTTTTCAGTTACATAGCTTTGTTTTAGTGCCACTAGCTCGATTTCAGGAATCTTCTTTACCTGATTTGGCTGGTATTGCATTTTGACAGCACATTCCAGCAATTCAACATATACACTGTCTTCATTTTGCAGGTCCCGGATGAATCCTTCCAGTATGTAGGACTTGGAGGGGTAGTTGATGGCTATTGATTGATAGGCCTTGGACACAATTTCCTTTGCTGAAAGTGGCTTTTTGTCATTGACTATTACTTCATCTAAGGTCAGGACCTTTTCTTCAAGCGGAATATGCGCACCGTCTTTAAAATCATCAAACACCCGCTCAATCGATTCATAACCTATCATTGAGATGGTGATGGTGTCTTCCTCATATTTCGAAGGAACATGAAATACAAAAGCACCTTCAATGTTGGATACAGTGCCAATAGAAGTTCCTTTCAGGTAAATAGAAGCGAATGGCAATGGAGCTTTGTTTTTGGCATCCACAATCAGGCCAGTGATGGATATGTGCTCATACTGACCAATCGAGGAATGGAAGCAAAAGACCAAAAAGATTGAGGATAGCAGTATGTTTTTCAAAATAGTGTTGATGGACCTGATACTATTTCAAACTACTACTTACAAACTGCACCAAATCGTTCAGCAGCCACACTTCTTCTCTGTTCAATAGTTCTCGTGCGTATTGTGCTGAAGCATGGTTCGGATGTGGAAAGAAAAAATGCTTGGTAGGATCATTATGCCAAACCTGAGCGTAGCTGATGTTTGCTGCTATTTTTGGATCACTCAGCACCTTGCCAAGTTTGCTGGAGTACCAGGTTGGGTCCGGTAAGTTCCGCTCTCCAGTCTCAGTGAGAGCAGCAATCTTCCCTTTCTCATTGGCAATGTCTATCACGAAATGGAGCTTTTTGATGGCATTTTCCACTGAGCCCTTGACAGATAGATCATAGTAATTGTCCATACCCAGGATGTCAATGTAATCATCACCAGGGTAATACTTTAAGTACTTTTCAGGCGCTTTCGCGGATCTATCCGGGGAGTACGCTACCAATATTTGATCAATGCCTTTCTCTTTTCTCAAATAATCGATTGTAAATCGAAATAACTCTTGGAACTGTAGCGGCGTGGTGACAGACTTGCCCCACCAAAACCAGCTTCCGTCCATTTCATGCCAGGGTCTGAAGATGAAGGGTACCTTTAATCCTTCTGGAGTTTTTAGACTATTCAGGAATTCAGCTAATGCATCCAGGTCACGTTTGAAGTATTCGTGATATTTACCACCAGGTATAATATGCTTGACAACTCGTCTTTTGGTATTCCACGAGTTGGTTCTATCCAATACGGAAAATGGATGCCAGCTTATGGTATTGATGCCTCCTTGACGATGCGCTTTTAGAATGTAGTGACGTATGTCATCGAAAAGTATTGAATCCAAATTCTGTACGCCACCCATCTCCAGTGCCCCCAATTCCCACCCGAAGACAGCCGGATAATCACCAGCTACACGTTTTACATCTGAGTTGCCGTCTACATCTTTCCACGTATATCCATAGGCGTAAGTGTCTTGATGGCCGAAGAGTATGCCTTTCCCTTTCACAGCCTGAAGTAGATTTCGGAGTTCGGCCACCGTGTTGATCCGGTCATTGGCACCTGCTTCCACTACCGTACTACTGTAGCCCTTGAGTGCCAACATCTTCTTGGCATATCGGGTCCCAAGGATTCTGTAGCCGTCAGTACTAAAGTGAACGCTATCTCCGGGTGCAGGTATACCACTCGATGAAATCACATGAGCCGTATTAATTCTTTTGGGGAGGGTGGCAATGATGTCGTTCATAGGTGCGCATTTTCCATGTTGATCTTTGTGCACGACTTCACCGGCTAGTAAAGGCACGGAAGATGCTTGCAAAGAGAGGTCCTTCAATAGGTTTCTATATACCCTGTTGACATACTTCGGCCATTTTTTATCACCCGTGTTAGTTTCTCCCTGGTGCAGTAATATCCCTTTAATTACTCCACTTTTCTGAGCCTCCAAAGCCAGGTCTAAGAGGTGTTGATACGGATTACCTCCATAGGCTTTGATCTTGTTGGTAAACCAGTCTTGATCATAGGTGGTCACATGATCTTTGTACCAGGACTTATCAAATAGTCGAATATCACATCCGCCAACAGCCACATTGATGACGCCAATGGTGATACTGTCTGGTAAGTTATCCACCATTGTCCTGCCAAAGTAATCAGCAGGTGATAGGCCCGAATGGCATTGGGTAAGTGGAGGTACTGCGGTCCGCCATTTTCCTTTTTCACCGATACCGTCGCAATCCAGAGATTGTAGTACTTTAAATCGAGGGTTTACTTTCAGGTCTGCTTGCTCAATGGGTGCAGACCCTTCCATGTTAGACTGACCAAAACAGAGATAAATATGGAAATTAGGGTCTTGTGAGAATGACGGTGAAGCGAAAAGAAGTGTGCCCGCCAGGGCCAATATGATCTTGTTCATAGTAATGTTACAGGCTTAATACCGCACGTTTTTGATCGCCTCCGGATTCTTCACGTAAATGATGCTACCATCTACTTCTATCCAGCCATCCTTTTTGAACTCTGATAGCACGCGTATGACGGATTCGGTGGCAGTTCCTACCATGCTGGCTAAGTCGGCACGAGGTATTTCAAATGAAACATGCTGGCTGGCAGTAGCATTTTCTGAATAGGTCGAGTAGAGTTTAGCCAATGCGTCAGCCGTTCTTTTTCTGACAGTATTGTAAGCAATTTCCATTAACTCATGCTCCCGATCTCCTAGATCTTTAGCCATGATTTTGATGAATTTAGCTGCCACCTCTCTATTGCTGAACACTAGCTTCTGAAAGTCCTCTCTAGGGATTAATAGTAGTTCCGTATCCTCCAGTGCTTCGGCAAACTCTGTCCTGGGCAAGTCTTGAATCATGGCCACCTCACCCAGGAAGTCTCCTTCTTTCAATAGGCTATGTATGAATTCTTTTCCCTCCGTGTGAATGTGATAGGTCTTTACTTTACCCTTAATGATTTTATAGACGTATGATCCAAAATCGCCTTCTCTGTAGATAACATCCTTCTTTTTGAAGACGCGCGTTTTGCGATCCTTCTCCAAGTCTTTCAGGCTTTGATAGTTGCCCGCAGCTTCAGCAAGATCTTCCACGCTATTGGCTTTCGACACAGATTCATATTTAGATAGTCGCCTTTCTATTGCGCCCAAAAGATCCATCTCCTCAAATGGCTTGGTGATGTAGTCATCAGCGCCGAGGTTCATTCCTTTTCGGAAGTCCTGCTTTTCAGCTTTTGCCGTGAGGAATATGAATGGCAAAGAGGAAGTGGTGGGGTTCTTTGAAAGTAAATACAACACTTCATATCCGTCCATGACTGGCATCATGATGTCACATAATACCAGATCGGGCGGTGAATCTAAAGCCATTTTCACACCATCTTTTCCATTGGCTGCTGAGAATACATTATAGTTGGAGAGTTCCAGGAGCTCCACGATATTCTCTCTGACATCCTCCTGATCCTCGATTACAAGTATTTTATGAGCCATAGTTTTGAAAGTGTATTCTAAATCTAAATTCTAATCTTTTAAAAAAGTAGTTGCCAAAGGAATCTAGCACCAAGAATCAAAATAACCGTAACCAATCCAACCAAAACGCCGGCTTTGCTAAAGTCTTTTGAAGAAAGTACCCCTTTGGCGTAGGCAATGGCGTTGGGAGGAGTACTTATAGGCAACGACATAGCAGCTGAAGCAGCAAGGGCGATGCCAACTCCAATCTCTTTGGCTAATGCCTGTTGCTCCAACCCTATGGCGAAACTGATGCCTAGTGGGATCAATAAGTTAGAGGCGGCAGTGTTGCTCATGAAGGTACTTAAAAGAATCGTAGAGACGATCATCAGGGGAAAAATGATGGCATTGTCCTGTGGAATAAGGTTCACTATGACTGAATCCAATCCTGTTACATTCAAACCTAGCCCCAATGCGATACCTCCTGCGATTAGGATCAGGATATGCCACTCCAATGAGTTTACGTCACTTCTCCTTATGATGCCTGTAGTGGTGAAAGCCACTACCGGAAGTAAAGCGACAACTGCTGTAGGCAGTCCGTGCCAACGATCCGTCATCCAGAGGAGGATCGTAGCGGAAAAAATAATCATTACGAAGAAGCCGCGGGAGTTGATGGTATGTGTCTCTGTAGCCAATTTGAAGCTTCCTGATGGCTTGTATAAATGCCATAGAAGTACCCATGTGACAAGTAAAAGCACTATCACTAGGGGAATGGCGACCATCATCCATTCCAGGAAGCTGACCTGGATTCCGACATTCTTTAAAAAGGCTACGGCTACGGCATTAGGTGGTGAAGCAATAGGTGTTCCCATTCCTCCGATATTGGCGGCAAATGGGATACTTAGGACTAGAGACTTTCCAAACGGATCGCCGGAAGGGATTTGGGAAGCTAGCGGAGCGGCTAATGTGATCATCATGGCAGTGGTAGCTGTATTGCTCATCCACATGGAGAAGACACAAGTAATGGTCATGAGACCTAATAAGACCACACGCGGATTGCCTCCAAAGATCTTCAAAATTTGGCTTGCCAATGCTTTGTCGATGCCTTCTTTCACGGAAGCCTGGGCCAGGATAAAACCGCCGAGGAAGAGGATGATGATGGGATCTGATAATGGGTTCAGGAAAGTTCTAAAATCCGGATTGGCTCCAGCCATCACTCCCAGGCCTGCCCACTCTCCCGGATTAGATATAAAAATGATTTCCAGGCTTATGATAACTAATGCCGTAGCAAAGAGGGGTAATGCCTCTGTTACCCATAGTAGTCCAGCCAAAGTGAAGATTGATGCCATGTAAATTCCTGGGCGCTCCATGGAGGTAAATTGAGTCAATAGGTAGCCCAAGCACCAAGCGATTGCCACCGAAGAAAATGTGAGTAGGATAAATCTTACCCTAACTTTTGATTTTAAGTCGGGGAGCTTACTGAGGTATTCCAACCGCCGCAGCTCCTCTTTGATTTTTCTGAAATCTAAGTATTTCAATTAGCTGTGATTCAGCGCACAAACAAAGGTGTAAGAAGGCGGAGGCCAACTGACTTTCATCAATAGATAAGGTGATAAAGCGCAGCTGACAAAAATCACTCAGCAACTGAAGAAAAGTCAGTTTCTTGGGTAGAAGGCCGGTCTACTTTTGACTCGTTGAAAATCTAAATAAGGAAACATCATGTCAGCAATTAAGAAAATAGTAGTACCTACCGACTTCTCCGCATCCGCGGACCTAGCGCTCGAATACGTAGCGGAGTTGACGAAAGATTACCCGGAGAAAGAAGTAACCTTTATACACGTTACGGACAAAGTGGAAGAGGGTCTGGAGGAAAAGCTGGAAAGTATCAAGAAAGAATTCAAATCCATTTCTGAAGCATCTTGCCATGCGTTATACAGAGTGGGGGACCTTACTCAGGAGATTCTTCAATTTCAAAATGAACATGGCTGTGATCTGATTTTGATGGGTACGGAAGGAAGAGAAGGGGAAGAGGTATTATCACACGGTTCTGATGTGATGCTTGAGGCTGATTGTCCTGTCATGCTTATTCCTACTAGTACCAGTGTAAAAGCAGTAAAGAACATTGCTTTGGCTTTGGACAAAGAAGCCATTGATAATTCTGCTTCTTTAGAGGTGCTACATGGGTTAGCTCGTGAAAAAGATGCGAAAATCCATGTTATAACTATCGATACAGAGGAAAAAGGAGAATACAGAGTGCTGGAAACCAATGAGGATATATTGGACTATTACCTGGAGACACTGGATTGGAAGTATGTCTTCCCGGGTAGTAAAGACATTGAGAAAGGTATCAATGATTACGTCGAACAAAACAGTATTGATTTACTGACTATTCTGCCTCGAAACCACGCTAGAAAGAATGAGCCTTCAAAAGGCAAGCTTACTAAAGTGTTGTCATTGCATTCAAAAGTACCGGTTCTGGCAATTGATTGATTTGTACAATTGCTGGTCATTTGCTGTCCCCCTGCTTTTCTCAAGTAGGGGGTTTTTTATTGCTGATAGGCCATCGATTATACTTCTGTGATTTAGGTCAAGATCATTTTAACTGGATTGTTTGATTGGTCTATTCTTTTATTACTTCCCATAGAGTCCGATAAGGCTGGGTATTCGATAGATTCGTTAGGTTAGACGCTGACACCCTTGAATACAGTGGATACAAAAAGAAACCCTTGAAGTGCTCCTCCAAGGGTTGATCATAACTAGCGTATGACTTTTGCTAGTGTTAAGATTTCCTTTTCAACATAAATACTATTGGAATCGTCTTGTACACTCTGACACTGGCTCCTCTTTGTTTTCCTGGTTGCCAATCCGGCGCGAGGGACAACACCCTAATGGCTTCAGCATCGCAATCAGGTCCGATGCCTTTCACCACTTTGAAGTTGCTTAAGGACCCATCCTTTTCTACTACGAATTGTACAAAGACTTTGCCTTCTACTCCCTGTTTGATTGCCGTATTAGGATAATTTAAGTTCTCGCCTACAAAAGCGTAGAAAGCAGCGAATCCACCTATTGGTTCAGGGTAGTGCTCCACTATATGGAATACTGCTTCCACTACTTCCTGTTCCACTTCTTCGAATGGCTCGATGACGACTTCTTCCACTACCATTTCTTCTGTTGCTTCCACGTCGATGGTCACATCCAATTGCTTTTCTATGACTTCAGTGTTGGCTATTTCGGTAATAACCTGAGGCGCCATCTGCGGAGGAGGGGGAGGGGGTTGTTCTGTTGGTGGGATTTCAGAGAGTACTTCCATTACCGTCTCTACTTCACCGAGATCTACCAGTGCCTCTTGTTTGCTCCATCTCCATTCAAAAGCAGTGATAACTGCTCCCAGGGAAAGGGTAAGACCTATAAAGAAGAATAGAAGTCGCTGGGCTTTATCCTTTTCTTGTCTGGTCTTTTTTGCTTCGATTAAATCTTCCAGAAATCTTGGGCCACCTTGCTTGCTTACCAATGGTAGGTCAACTGGCTTATCGATCAATAGTTGATCTTCTGTGATCTTAACCTTGGATGGGGTGATAGTTTCCATATTCTTACAGTTTTTCTGCTTTGGTTACTATGGGTAAGATCGTCTTTAGGACTAGCCTAAGGAATGAGTAAAACTTGACGCAAGGCTGATTTTTGTCAAAGACTCGGCGGCAGCGGGCTCAATGTGGATAAACAGGTGTATAACTAGGGTATAGACCTGTGCAAAACCTGTTGATAATGAATGGGTTAGAAAACTTGCAATCGCAAAAATATAGGCTACATTAGTCTCAACAAACGAGGTATAGGAAGCTGAAACGAAAGTTTCCAATCGGACGAGGGGAAATCAAAATGAATCAAGGTTCATATTGATGAAGCTCAAAAGGTTGTGACGGAAAACCGAATGGAGGGGCAACCCAAAGAAACGGAGCCGAAGGGAATCTGAAAGGTAGTTTGGAGCTATGTAGGGGCTACGGCAACTACAAAGTTGGGGGGCATTTCTAGTAATAGGAATGCCCTTTCTTTTTATGTCTTTTACAATTTTCTGAAGCAGGTAGGTGCTTCTCCTTGTAATGTATCTACTCAGTTAACCTTTCTTATCCAATCGGTGATGCTCAAACATTTCTGCTCCCGCTTTGAGGAAGCCAAACATACCTAGAGCCAGAATGATGAGGCCAACGGATAGATCATTCCAGGATTTTTCCTCAGTGGAGAAGTACCCTATCAAGCCTGTCCCCAAAGTTCCACCTATCATTAGCATGATGATCAAAAGAAAAATTTTCCCTTTAATCGGACCTTCATAAATTTTCCTTGTCAGGTTACTATGTGCGTTACTTGTATCTTGTAGTGAAGAGAAATTCAGGCCCAGTCCGATGAAAATGAGCATAAGGTTCGTGTTTTCTATGAAGATACTTGGATCCTCCTTCACAAGCTCAATTCCGATAATGAACGGCCGCAATGAGAAATAAAGACCTGTGAACATCAGTGGATATTGTAGGTAGCTAATTAGATGGAAGAATTTCTTGAAAGACATGCCGTACTCAATTCTGAATCTTGATGATAGAATTCAGAAGAGAAAAGTACTCTAAAATCTGAAGACGAATAACGATTCTAGGAGGCCTATTCTCGAAATGAGACCTTATTTTGAATTGAATCTGTCAATGAATGAGATATAAGATTGGATGAGGTGGTCTCTTGAGTTTTCCAGAAAGGCCGCATGATCTCCACCAGCGATCACTACCCACGCCTTATTATTTGTTTTGAGTCTGGTGAATAATTTGGCCTGCCTCTCGGTTGGAGCAATAGGGTCCAATGCTCCTTGTAAGATCAACACGGGCGTTTCAATGGCTGTTGGGTCAATACTGTTAAACTGATTCGTTAATCTCCAATCCACCCTAATTGGGTCATGCTCCAATGACATTCGCACGTAGGCGTCTATTGCCTTCTGACTGATGTTGCCGGGAGTAATGAAATCACTAGCTGCAGCTTTTGCAGTGTTTGTTTCTTTTTTTAACTGGTGGTCTACAGGATCCGCAGGTATTGGGCTATCCAGGTCTTGCCAATAGCCAAATAGCGTTAGGCTGGCAATATTCTCTGAGTTCTTTTGAGTAGCAAGTAAGCTACTCGTCGAGCCCATGGAGTAACCAAACAGATGCACTTTTGAATGGCCATTTTCTTCTGAAATCCAGCTTAGGACGTTTAAAATATCTGCTGCAGCCTTATCGGGTGAAAGCCATTCTGTGCTATCTCTTGGCGTACCGCCATATCCTCTGAGATCAAGCGCGTAGGCTGAGTATTGCTGTTGTACCATGGCGTCCATAAAAGACAAGTTTTCTCCTTCTACTTGTAAATCGAAATTGGGTAAGCTACTCCATGTTCTTCCATGGATGAGGAGAACGGCTCCTTTCGGATTGCTGGCCTTCTTTTCC